>JALUXV010000485.1 GCA_027013165.1 Alteromonadaceae bacterium | reverse complement strand
CAAACCATAGCTCTCTAGTGGCTCCCGTGTGCGCCTGTTGTCGGGTTGAATACAGTCTGCATTGCGTTGGGATACTACTGGGCCTTGTTTGTCTTTCAGGGTTAAGAATGGACTACGCAGGTTTTGAGATGTGTATACATAAGCCGGTTGGGTTTCAAACATAGGATAAGGTTCAATATTAACGACGCTACTTGAGCGTACTTGTTCTGTATAAATTTCTAGGTCGTCTAATTTAGGCGCACACCCAACGATAAGCATGAGGCTACAAGTCACAGGGATGAAATATTTCATTGTGCTACTCCCTGTGTGGTATTGCCGTTGTTCACATTGTTGGCAGAGCGATAGGTTTTTGCTTGTAGTAACAAGGTAAGCCTGTCTGACTCTTGCGTTAGGGTAAAATCGTGCAATGTGACAATACGAGGAAGGTCCGCAATGTGAGACACAAATTCCCCCACATTGTGGTAACCGCCATCGACTTCGATTTCAATGGGAAGTTCGGTATAAAATTCTCTTGGTACTTCTCGTTGCCAGTTTAACAATTTGAAGGTAAGCCCTGCGCTAGTGCCCACATAAGTGATGTCATCAAGTAACCCAGGGGTTTCATTGCTGGTAGGAAGGCGCTTTAACATAGACGAGAAGTCTTGTTCTATTCGAGCAAGCTGTTCCCTATACGCGGGTAAATTCACAGCCAAACGACTTTTGGCTTCAAACTGTAATTTGAGAGTAGCCTCTTCTTGTTTAGCGGCATCCATTACGGGTAATTTGGGGTTAATAATAAAATAGTAGCTTAAACCACTGACCATAATGGCAACGAACATTGCTACGACCAACTTTATTTCTTTTGGCCATATGGCAATTTGCTCAAAGTCTAACTCATTGAGCATTCTAAGCTTCGCGGTATCGAACTTCATTGTGTTACCTCGCTGCCTTCAACGACCACCGTAGGAGCGATACTAGGGTGAATACCAAATTTCAGTGTAAATGTGCTCACCGCTTTGGGAGCCTGGGTATCTGCTTTTACCGAAGACAGCTCGCCAATGCCGAATACCGATGACTCTTCGATTGCTCGCATAAAATCTGATAAGTAATTGTTAGAATCACTGATACCTTCTATTTCAATATGATTGCCTATTCTGCGCATAGCGACGAAGGCAATACCGTCGGGAACAATTTTAGCTAGTTCATCAAAAACAATAGGAGAAACATTGCGACTTTTTTGAAGTTGTTCGATGAGCGTCATACGCTGTTCTATGGCTGCTTTTGCTTCCTTTATCTTTTTAATTTGCTCGATCTGAGCGTCGAGAACCAAAATCTTCTGTTGCAGAAATTGATTCCGTTGACGTTGATTTTCTATTTGCTGGTCAATCAATTGGCCAATAAACCAGTAGATTGCGCCAACCACTAGGGCCACTGCAATAAGTAGCGCTAAGTATTGCTGTTTCTTTTGCTGTCTGTGTTGTTCTCGCCATGGAAGCAGATTTATATATGCCATGGTACAAAACTCCGACTGGCTAGCCCGGTGGCAACAACGAGCTGGGGCGCCAATTGATCTACTGATTCCTTATCAAGTTTAGGAGCTATCGACATATGGGCAAAAGGGTTGAGTACTTTTACCGGAAGCATGAAATCCTGCGATAACATAGATACTAATGCTGGAATAGTGGCGCCACCGCCACAAAGTAGAAGTTCATCTGGTTGCTCTGCATGGGTTGCACTCATGTACATTTGTAGGGCGCGGTTAATTTGTTGTTGAAGGTTGGCTGCGAAAACCGGTAAGGCGTCCTCCTGCCACGACGTTGGCAAACTATTGGTTAATAGTCCGCGCTCAGCCTCTTCTCGCTCCATCATATGAATGGCGCTGATGTCGTCTACCAGTTGATTGGTGCCGAAAACATGCTCTTTGTTGTAAATAAGCTGATTGTTTTGCCAAACACAAAGTTGCAATAACGATGCGCCAATATTAATACAGCACTGGGCTTCAGTGCTTTCAGGATTGTCGAGAACCATTCCAAGGGCATTGCCAATAGCAAAACTTTCAATGTCGACGATTTTAGGGTCAAAATTTACTTCTCTTGCTAGTAGCAACCGGCTGTCTACCAGTTCTTTATGCGCAGCAGTAATTAGCACATCTACCTTTCCTGCGTGAGTTGAACTTGGGCCAAGTTCTTCAAAATCTAAATAGACTTCTTCAAAGGGGTAGGGGATTAAACTGTCGGCCTCAAGCTCGATTTGCCCTTCAAGTTCATATTCCTCTTGATCTGACTCCATTTGAATTACTTTGTTTATTACTGAGGTTCCTGCAACAGCAACCACTACGTTTTTCGTTCTGGATTTGAGGGCAATTTTCACTTTTTTAAGTGCTTGGCTAACGGCCTCGTAGTCTTTAATCTCTCTTTCTTGAAAAGATTGCTTTTGGATCGGCTCACAAGCAATTCCGGTGAGTTGGTAACCACTATCACTTTGTTCCAACAAAACAGCCTTAATATGGCGAGTGCCAATATCTAGGCCAATAAGTGATGGCTGTTTTTTACGAAACAAAGATTTCATTTGCAAGTGTCCAGTTTCAAAGGTAATTGCTCTAACGTACAATGTTACTCGCAATTTTTATTGCATCAGGTTCTAATAAACACACATACGTATAAAAATATACGTCATTCTCACGAAATTGCCTTGGTATCATTGACACGTGAAATACATTAAACCTCTCATTTTGTTTACATTACTATCTGGCCTGCTTGGTTTTGTGGCACTTGTGGGTATTTATTTTTATATCAAACCCGACCTGCCTAGCGTCACTGTACTCAAGGATGTTCGTCTGCAAACCCCTATGCAGATATATACACGGGACGGAAAGTTAATTTCTCAATACGGTGTGAAACGGCGGATCCCTGTGGAATTAGAAGAGGTTCCCGAAGGTTTGATTAATGCCATTCTTGCCACCGAAGACAGTCGTTTTTACGAGCACTATGGTATTGACCCCATAGGCATTGTGCGCGCGGCGGTAAGCTTGATAGTTACCGGCGAAAAGCGCCAAGGGGCAAGTACGTTAACTATGCAATTAGCCCGAGGCTTTTTCTTGAGTCGGGAAAAAACTTATATTCGTAAGGTTAAAGAGATATTTATCGCCCTGCATATGGAGCAGGTACTCACTAAGGATGAAATTCTCGCCCTGTACCTGAATAAAATAGAGTTGGGGCATCGCGCTTTCGGCTTTGGTGCAGCAGCTCAAGTGTACTATGGCAAATCACTGAATGAACTTACCTTGGCGCAAATAGCCACAATAGCCGGCTTGCCTAAAGCGCCTTCGGTTCTGAACCCCATTAGTCGTCCAGAGGCCTCTAAAGAACGCCGCCGCGTTGTATTGCTCCGAATGTTGGATGAGGAACACATCACCTTGGAAGAGTTCCACGAAGCGGCAGATGCACCAGTTACGGCAAGGAGGCACGGTGCAGAAATTGAGGTAGATGCACCGTATTTGGCTGACATTATTTACAATGAAATGGTTGATATTTACGGCAAAGAAGAAGCGGAAACCGGTGGGTATCAAGTCTATGCGTCGGCATCTTCAACACTTCAACTTGCCGCTCAAGATGCAGTAGTGAGGAATCTTCACGATTATGACGAGCGTCATGGATACAAAGGCCCCCTCGGTTACCTCTGGGATGCACCTGTGTCTGAGAGTACAGGTGAGCCTATACCTGTCATGGAATCTTCAGTAGACGGGAGCAACAAGTTAGTAGCTGGTGACTGGTCAGAAGAAGAGTTACTTACTGTACTGAGCGAAGTTCCCCGTTTCTCACCTTTGGTTCCAGCAGTTGTCACAGGAATTGGAGAACAAGATATCACGGTACTTGATGCCGATGGTGTGGTTAGAACCATTGATTGGGCGGGCTTAGACTGGGCTCGTGAGTACATTACCGATTTTCGCCAAGGTAACCCTCCAAAAGCGGCTATTGATGTTACTCAACCTGGTGCAGTCATTTATATTCGAGAGCAAGAAGGCGAGTGGCGAATTTCTCAGTTGCCAGAAGTAAGTGGTGCGCTGGTTTCCATTAACCCTCAAAATGGTGCAGTTGAGGCAGTAGTTGGCGGTTACAGCTTTTATCAAAGCCAATTTAACCGCGCTACACAAGCGAAACGTCAAGTAGGCTCAAACATTAAGCCGTTTATCTATTCTGCCGCGTTAGAACAAGGCTATACCTTAGCTTCTATTATTAATGATGCTCCAATCAATCAATGGGATGCCAGCACAGGTGTTCGTTGGCGCCCGGAAAACTCTCCCGCCGAGTACGATGGCCCAATACGTATGCGTACAGCGTTGGGTAAATCGAAAAACGTAGTTTCTGTGCGATTGCTGCGAGGAGTGGGATTACGCAACGCGGCCGACTATTTAACTCGTTTCGGCTTCGATCCAGACGATATTCCGTTAGATGAAACACTCTCTTTGGGTTCCGGTTCACATGCACCACTTGAGATAGCTAGAGGAATGTCTGTTATCGCCAATGGTGGCTACTTACTTGATCCCTACTTTATCGAGCGAGTAACCAACGCAAATGGTGATGTGCTTTGGCAAGCTGATCCTGTGTGGGCCTGTGGTGATTGTACCTCTGATACTCAAGAAACCGAGGTTGACGAGAACGACATTGAAGCTTTGTTGGAAGCTCAGTTGTCTCAAACGAGTCTTGAAGAAGAAGTTCCAAAGCGACCAGCACCACAAGTTATTTCATCTCAGAACGCTTTTTTGGTGAGCGAAATGATGCGCACTGCGGTTCGCGCCAACGGAAATTGGAGTAAGAAGACTTATTGGCTGGGTACAGGATGGCGGGCGCGTAATATTCTTCAACGCACCGACATTGCCGGAAAAACGGGTACCACTAACGATTCCCGAGATACTTGGTTTAGTGGCTTTCATAAAGATTTAGTGACCACCGTTTGGGTTGGCTTTGACGACATGAGCCGTCAGCTTGGCCGTGCGACGCGTAATCAAAACCTTATTAATCGCAATCCTGAAAAATTCAACTGGATAGGCAATGCACTTGTTGGCACAGAGGACGGTGCAAAAGCAGCTGCACCTGCGTGGATACGCTATATGCAAGTTGCACTAGCTGACGTTCCTTATTCTCCAATTCCCGTGCCGGAAGGTGTTGTCAGAGTACGAATTGATCGTACCAGTGGAAAGTTGACCGATAGGACTGACCATACGACACTATTCGAATACTTTGTGCAAGGTACCGAACCTCGTCAATACGTTCGCGAAGACGAGTTTGTTGACCCTGCACTGTTAGATGAAACAACCGCGCCAGAGCCAGAAGAGATATTTTAACCGATTGTCTACAATCAATTATAATAATCTAAACCGCCGTTGAGTAGTCACTAAGTGGCCATTCAATGGCAAAGGTCATAACGTGTCTCTTTTGAAACTGGCTATTTTTGCCTGAAGTTAATCGGATATCTAATGTCAGACGATTCGCAACGTTATTTATACATTCCACATTCTGGACCCTCATTACTTGAAACGCCTTTGTTAAATAAAGGAAGTGCCTTTACCGACCGTGAACGGGCCGCTTTTAACTTAACTGGCCTACTTCCACCTCGATATGAAACTATTGAAGAGCAAGTAGAACGCGCCTACATGCAATACAGTAGCTTTGATGAAACGCTCAATAAACATATCTATTTGCGGGCCATTCAAGACAACAACGAAACACTGTTTTACGCGCTTATTCAAAAGCATATCGATGAAATGATGCCGATCATCTACACGCCTACAGTGGGTGATGCCTGTGAGCAGTTCTCTGATATCTATCGCAGTTCACGGGGCTTGTTTGTGTCTTGGGAAGAGAGACATCACCTTGATGATATTGTGAGAAACGCCACTAAACGCAAAGTGAAAGTAATAGTGGTCACCGATGGCGAGCGAATTCTAGGGTTAGGTGACCAAGGTATTGGTGGCATGGGTATTCCCATCGGAAAACTGTCGCTGTACACCGCGTGTGGCGGAATTAGTCCTGCCTATACCTTACCTGTGATGCTAGATGTAGGTACAAATAACGAGAAGCTGCTGAATGATCCTATGTACATGGGGGCACGCCACCCTCGTATTGCTCAAGAGGATTATGATGAATTTGTTGATATGTTCATCAACTCGGTGAAGCGCCGGTGGCCAGATGTGCTGATTCAGTTTGAAGACTTTGCACAGCCCAATGCAATGCCACTGCTCAATCGTTATCGCGACCAAGTGTGTTGCTTTAATGATGATATTCAAGGAACAGCTGCGGTTACCTTGGGCACCATATTGGCTGCATGTAAAACAAAGAAACAGCTGTTATCTGAGATGAAAGTGGTATTTGTGGGCGCGGGATCGGCCGGTTGTGGCATCGCCGAAATGTTGATTCAGCAAATGGTTAAAGAAGGCCTTTCTGACGCGCAAGCCCGTAAGCAGGTATTCATGATTGACCGTTATGGCCTTGTGAGCGAAGGTATGAGTGATTTGCGTGACTTCCAGCAAAAACTTCAGCAGTTGCAAGCGGATTTGGCCGACTGGACCTTTAGTGGTGAATATCCTTCTTTGCTGGATGTTATGCACTGTGCAAAACCAGATGTTCTTATTGGCGTGTCTGGTCAACCAGGATTGTTCACCGAGCAAGTCATTACTGCAATGAAGCAGCATTGTGAATTACCGATTATTTTTCCTCTGAGTAACCCTTCTCGTCAGGTTGAAGCACGACCTGAACAAGTTATTGAATGGACCAAGGGTGAGGTAGTTATCGCCTCTGGAAGCCCGTTTAAACCGGTGGAATATGAAGGTAAAACCTATCCTATCGCACAGTGTAACAATGCTTATATTTTTCCCGGCATTGGGTTAGGTGTTGTGGCTGCCAAAGCAAAGCGTATCAGTGACGAAATGCTTATGGCTGCAAGCGAAGCGTTAGCGGCGTCTTCACCACTGGTGATTAACGGTGAGGGGGCGCTTCTTCCACCTTTGACTGCTATTGCCGAATTGAGTAAGGAGATGGCATTTGCCGTTGGTAAAGTTGCCATGACTCAAGGGCTTGCACTAGAAATGACAGATGAAGCTTTGCGTAAAAGCATTGAACAAAACTTCTGGAAAGCAGAATACCGACCTTACAAACGCACTAGCATCTAGTTAACCTGTTGAGGTTTTATCGCGGATACAAGGACACAACGGCTTGCTGTGTTATTTGTACCGCGATTTTAGTTGAAACTACTGAACACTTTTATGAGTGACAGTGTATTACCTGTGAGGAATATTCACTAAGCACTTTCGGAGCAACTATATGACAGAGAAAGAACAGTACCAGCCTCCAGAGGTTTGGGAGCAGCCCGGTGACGATGGCAATCAATGGGCAAGCATTAATCGCCCTGTGTCTGGTGCAACCCACGAGAAGGCCAGAGAAGTCGGTGAGCATGGTTTGCAGTTGTACTCACTTGCTACACCCAATGGGCAAAAAGTGACGATAATGCTAGAAGAGCTGCTCGCGGCTGGTGTCGCCGAGGCAGAGTATGACGCTTGGCTTATCAATATTGGTGATGGCGATCAGTTTTCGTCGGGGTTCGTTGAGGTAAACCCTAACTCAAAAATCCCTGCGCTTGTTGACACCACTACCACACCTCAGACGCACCTTTTCGAGTCCGGAGCCATTTTGCAGTACTTGGCCAACAAGTTTGATAAGTTCATTCCCTCTGATTTTGCCGAGAAAGTGGCGTGTAACAATTGGTTATTCTGGCAGATGGGTTCTGCGCCCTATCTAGGTGGTGGTTTTGGGCACTTCTACAGTTATGCTCCGTACCCAATGGAGTACCCTATTAATCGTTTTACTATGGAAGTTAAACGCCAGTTAGACGTATTGGATAAGCACTTGGCTTCAAATACCTATATGGCGGGCGAATCCTACTCAATCGCAGATATTGCCATTTGGCCTTGGTATGGGCAGCTTGTACTTGGACGCTTATACGACGCTGAAACATTCTTGCAAGTGGCTGACTACCACCATGTTATGCGTTGGGCAAAGATGATTGATTCTAGGCCAGCAGTTCAGCGAGGGCGGTTGGTGAACCGTACTTGGGGTGACGAAGGGCAGGTGCCAAATCGTCATTCTGCAAGTGATATTGATGATGTAATTAGCTCTACTAAACCGTCTTGATGTAAGAGCACTTTCATAGTTATT
>JALUXV010000484.1 GCA_027013165.1 Alteromonadaceae bacterium | reverse complement strand
CCACCCTTTGTATTCCAGCGGTAAGCGTTATGGAAAAACTGACGCTATACGCGATGTACTGGAGCCTGTATTAGAAAAGCATGGCGTTGACGCTTACATCGCTGGTCACGAACACGATTTACAACACAACCAATTAAATGACAGTGACCTCGTTCATATTGTTTCTGGTGGCGGTTCAGAGGTTAGGCCTGTGAGCCACTACTCATTTACAAAATTTGCTAAATCCACCGGTGGATTTGTTGCGGTAACACTGAGCGACAACTCCCTTCTCTTTAGGTTCATCGATCACGATGGCAACCTTATTTACACTCACGAGGCGAATTAATAATGAATAAATCTACTCTATCCCTTTGTTTTTTCGCATCATTATTTTGCAATGCGTCATGTAGTGCAGCTATCGGTAACAATACCATTCAGTTAACAGCAAAAGAAAACGATGCCCTATCAGTTTTCTTGCCATCAAAAAATGCCGCCCCCCAATGGATAGATGCCAATGAAAATCAGGGGTTATTTTTACCAGCGTCCGAAATACCAGATGTGCAACTCAAAATGGGTGGCCTTAGTAGTATTACTACAAACAATGGTTCGATGATAACAACGTTTGATGTCGACACTCAAAACATTCAGCTATGGCAGGCAAACGGTAATGCAATATCTGAATTAGAAGAGCAGCGTTTTAGCATTGGAGGAATTGAAACTCTTTGCATTGGTAAAGTTGAAGGGAAGCTTCAGACCTTCGTAATAGATGATCTTGGAATGCTTCATCAATTCGCAATGATCAACGGCAGCCAACCAACTGCAATACGTCGCTTTGCCATTGGACCGGGAATCAAAAGCTGCGCTGTTGATTCTACTCGCTCACAAATTTGGCTTGCCGACGAATCCGCTGGCATCTGGACCCTAGACGCACGCGCCGAATCAGAAATCTCCCGAGAACTCTATTTCACCCATCCCGACTATGCTTTTGAAGGTGTTGCGAGCACAACCACACCTAGCGCGGGACAGGTGTCTGCTTGGGTAAGTCCCGACATCAGTGGCATCTGGATTAACACCCATTGTGGCAACAACTTTGTTGAATTCGATACCCACGTAGCACCAGAAATACTTACTCTTGGCGCCACCTCGTCAGGAATTCTGATGTCTATTTACGATGATGATAGTGGTCAGGTATTCAACGCGAACTATCCATTAAACTGTGAGCAGCCAGAAACTCACACCAGCTCAGTGATCACGCTTTTACCAACCTCAGAGACCACACCTGTAACCAATACCGGAGACGCAGCAGACGACCCTGCGATATGGGTTAACAGCACCAATCCAGAACAAAGCTTGATACTTGGCACCAATAAAAAAGGTGGCTTGGCGGTATATGATTTAAATGGAGAAGAAATCGCCTGGCACCCGGTTGGCCGTGTAAACAACGTGGATGTGCGCTACAACCTTGCGATGCAAGGAGAACTATACGACATCGCAGTCGCAAGTAACCGAACTCTCCAATCAATGAGCGTATTTTTGATAGCAAGATCGAGTGGAGCACTTACTCACATTTCAAACATCAAAACTTCGCTAAGTGATGTCTATGGTTTTTGTTTGTTTGACAACAATGGAACCATTCACGGACTCATTAATGACACCTCAGGTCAGTACGAGCAATATGAATTGTCGGTTGATGAAAGTACCATTACAGGAACCTTAGTGCATAGTTTCACCCTCCCCTCCCAACCGGAAGGCTGTGTAGTTGACGACGCAACAGGTATTGCCTTTCTTGGTGAAGAAGGTACGGGAATATGGCGGCTGAATTTAAACATTCCCCAAGGGGTTCCAGAAAAAGTGATTACTACCGCAGCTCCGGTGGAAGCGGATATTGAAGGTTTGGGCTTATATTGGGTTGATGATAAGCAGTACATCATTGCATCTAGCCAAGGAAACAACCAATACGCCGTGTATCAAGCAATAGCCCCTTACGAACTATTGGGCATGGTTGAAGTGTCGTCTAATTGGGACAGCAGTATAGACGGTGTTTCAGAAACCGATGGACTCGACATTACCAATGCTGATTTGGGTGGGCAGTACAAGGATGGGATCTTCGTTGTTCAAGATGGCAGAAATGTTATGCCCAGCGACAATCAAAATTTCAAGTTTGTTGACGGCACACAACTCAAACACGCTATTCGCATGATGCAAGCACAACAATAAGATCAATCAACCCTAGCAAAGGAGGAGAATATTCTCCTCCTTTGTGCCAATTCAACTTGCTTGTTGGTAGCCCGAGCGCAATTGCATGTCAATAGCTTTGAGTACTTGTGTTCGGTTGATTGTGCCTAACAGTACGCCATCATCATCTACGACTGGATACACTCGAGGCTTTTCTTTAAGCAACTTCTGCGCGAGTTCCAACACAGACATGTATGGCTTTACAGAAATGACGGGGGTTTTCATTATTTCCGATACACGGCAGATTTGCTCTCGGTAATAGCATGAAGCTATCATCTTAGCGATACAGTCTTGCTCAGAGAGAAATCCAACAACTTTTCCCTTTCGATCTACCACTGGACCACCACTTTGATGACTCTCCAAGAGTAACTCTACAGCCTCTGCAACAGGCATTTCTAACCCAATATTAACTGGGTGGGTATTCATATAATCACTGACTTGCAACGATTCCATCTATCATTCCCCTTGCTCTGTATTTTGTGGTGAGGAAGTCACAAAATGCAGAGCAATAAATTGTTGGCTTGTTTGTTGTTTTTCTCGGCGAACAACGCCGATAACTATAAGCCTAGACTGGGAAAAAGAATTCGGCGAATAATTCGCCGTATAATTATACTAATCTACTATATTCTCAATATGAGCAAGGTTCAGTTAGCCTTAGTTGACCTTCAATCAGTTGGTATTCATTGAGCCTAAGTGTAAACTGGCGCTTTGACAAAACTGTCTGTGACTTACTAGATTCAATACTATGCATGCCCCCACATTCCTTTGGTACGATTTAGAAACGTTTGGCGCTAACCCTCAAAAAGACTTACCGTGTCAATTTGCAGCCATTAGAACCGATAGTGATCTAAATCCTATTGGTAAGCCAATTAACATAATGAGTGCAATTGCTAATGACTATTTGCCTCATCCAGAGGCATGCCTGATTACAGGGATCACTCCGCAGCAATCTATCCGCGACGGCAAAAACGAAGCTGATTTCGCGGCGGTGATACACCGTGAAATGGCCACACCAAACACGTGCAGTGTAGGCTTCAACAGCATTCGTTTTGACGATGAAGTCACTCGACATATGTTCTATCGAAATTTCTACGACCCCTACGCCCGTGAATGGAAAAATGGCAACAGTCGTTGGGATATTATTGATTTGGCAAGAGCATGTTATGCGCTAAGGCCAGAAGGCATAGAATGGCCGTTAAGAGAAGATGGCAGCCCTAGCTTCAAACTTGAACACTTAACTCAGGCAAACGGCTTGTCACACGACAACGCTCACGATGCCCTTAGCGATGTTTACGCAACTATTGGTTTGGCCAAACTTATTAAAGATAAGCAACCCAAACTTTTTAACTACGCTTTTTCGTTGAGAAACAAGCAAGAAGTGCTCTCTCAAATTGACTTATCTCAACCATCAGTACTGTTGCATGTGTCGTCAAAGATTCCCGCAAGTCAAGGGTGTTGCACTTGGATAATGCCGATAGCTAAACATCCAACTAATCCCAACGCTGTTATCGCCGTCGACCTGTCAAAATCAGTTGACAGTTTGGTCAATGATGACGCCGATACGATAAGGCAAAAACTCTACGCAAAATCCGATGAGCTAGAGCAAGGTATAGAACGCCCGGGATTAAAACTCATTCATATCAACAAATCCCCCTTTATAACAACCGCCAAGGCAATGACAGCAGAAAACGCAGCTCGTTTAGGATTAGATAGGCAAGCCTGCTTGGACAACTATCAAACCTTGTCCAAACTCCCTCATCTTGCATCTCTATTACAGGAAGTTTACGACCAAGCATTTGAAGAAAAACAGGTGGATATTGACCACGCACTATACAGCGGTGGGTTCTTGAGCAACCAAGATAGAAGTTGGTGTAATCAAGTATTAGAAACCTCGCCCGATGGTCTGGCGGCGCTCTCAGACAATACACAACACATTGGGCTTCGCTCGTTATTGTTTAGATATCGCGCTCGTAATTTTCCTGAGACCCTTGACGACAGTGAAATGACACGCTGGCAACACCATCGCCGTTCAAGACTCACAGATTCTGACTCACCCGCTAGTATTACTATGGAAGCGTACCTCCTGACCCTTGAGCAGCTCGCCCACGAGTATAGTGATGACCCGAATAAACAGGCGATTTTGCGCGCTTTGTATCAATATGCCGAAAACCTTTGACCTTATTGTTCGTACAAATTAAATTAAGAATTAAGGTTCTCTACTTAAGTATAAAGCAAGTGTGGTCGATAACACGATCAACCGCGAATTTTGGTTGAGCTAGACAATGTCGTGCCTCGACTCCATCGCCTTCGAGTAAAGGAAAATTGCAGTAATGAATGGTGTGACCATCAGCTTAGACAAAAGCCAGAATAATATCTATCTGACGCTAGACCCATCTGAATTCTCCAAAGAGCTAACTTTTCACGAGGTTAAGCCGCTCTTCGATCAGCCCGATACAAAAAGCCTTTATATCTCTGATTCAGCGTTGCAATCTGCAATAGATACTGTGAATCACAATTACAAAACTGCCACTCCCAATGTTGTTAAAGAATGTGTTGGAGAGCGCAGAAACGCCGAAGTAGCGTTTAAAGTTTCTGAAGATAAAATGATAGCCACTCTAACACTTACTTGTCCTTTCGGAGGAAAGCTCCCTTCAATAGGCGCAATTAAACTACTGGCTAGTAAACAAAAAATTCGCCGTGGGTTAGGTGATAAAGCGATCAAACGCGTTTTGGCTAAAGCCCAAAGTGCGTCACCAGGAGAAGTGATAGAGCAAGTGGTTGCCAAGGGGTTACCGGCAAGAAATGGTCGTTCATCTCGCTTTAGACCACTCGTACCCAATGCGCTAGAACGTGTGTTAAAACCCCAATCTAGTGATGGTGATCGCGTTGATATGCGGAATTTGGGAGAGGTCATTTGTGTGAAGGTTGCCACCCCAGTACTTCGACGAACAGAACCCACACCTGGACGTAGTGGTTTTGACGTGAGAGGCAACACGATTGCGCCCATAGCGGGTGAATGGCTTGAATTTAAAATGGCAAAAGGAACTGCCGTTAGTGATAATGACAAGAACTTGCTGGTATCTGTTATTGCTGGCATGCCTAAGTATCAAGACCAAACTATGACCATAGACGACACCTTTATTTGTAATGGTGTAAACGTGGGTACAGGTCATGTTACCTACGACGGAGCGGTGCTCGTTAATGGTGACGTTACTGAAAAAATGGAAATTAAAGCGTCCGGCGATATCACGATAAATGGCTTTGTAGAGTCCGCCTACATTGAGTCACAAGGTGACATCATTATTACTGAGGGAGCCATGGGCAAGGTTAACGACTCTGATGGTGAATTCACGTGTAAATTAGTGGCTGCGGGTAGTATTCACGTACAACATGGCCAAGGCTTGGACATTCACTGTAAAGGAACTATCACAGTGGGTCGTCAACTGACCTACAGTCGCTTGCGCAGCGGTGGCGGTGTAATCGTTGGACAAATTGACAACCCCCAGGGAAACCTGTTTGCTTGTGACGTGTTTACGCAAGACAAAGTGATAGCCGGAACACTCGGCGCGGTATCAGGAAGCACACTAAAAGTAGATTTCAGTCCAGGTTACAATCAGTTGCTGGAACGAAAAAATGCAATTGATGAATTACTCGGTCAGTTGCGAAAGAACAACCTAAAACACAAAGAAAAAATCGATCTAATTAAAAGTAAGAAAGTCCCACAAGAACTGCAAGATAAAGTCTCGGATGCCCTTGAAATGTTTAATAATGAATCGGCATTACTAGCATGGATCGAAGCTAAAGCCCTTGAGGTTAAAGAGGCAAAAGAAGCTTATCAAAAAGAAATAAAGCTCATCGCTAACAAGCGTTTGTATCCGGGCGTATCAGCAAAGCTGAATACAAGAAGTTGGCGTTCCGAGCGAGAATACGATCGCGCTATGATTCATTTCGACTCACACAAATGGCATTACGAACCCATTATTTAGAAAAAATAATGCGAAGCCTTGAGCACTGTGTCTAGAGCGTGTTGACCTTTGCGGTACACTTTTTGTTCATTCCAAGTGAGTCTCAGGCAATAAACGAGGAGCGTAGTTTGGTTATTCCAAATTAGTAACGAGTGAAGCAGCATGAGACTCACTTGGATGAACCTTTCAGGCAGCGATTGTTTGTCATTTATACGGCGTCACTACTCACTTATGTAGATGACTACACGACGTGAGTACTTCCTTGCCTAAATGACAAACACTTCGCTGCAAAAACGTACAGCAAAGGTCAACACGCTCTAGATACTAGTCAGCAATTGACACAGTACCACTGCCATAGCGCTTTGATTGAGAAAGCGCTTTGGCCGTTCTGTGTTCCCACTCGAGGAATGTTTCAGCAGGCTGAAGTTCCGACAAAGAAAAAAACATACCTACACCTTGGTTTTTGAAAGCAGACTGGCCAAGCAATTTATCTCTGAGTCGATAAATAAGTATTTTTGCTGCTTCAATATCGGTTTGAGGGCAAAGCACCACAAATCTCTCATTACTGAATCGAGCAACCACGTCTACCTCTCGCACTGCTGCAAGGCATGTAGTGGCAATTTGCTTAAACAAAACGTCCAGCGCATTGTCACTTTCATCCAATGAACGAGCTAGGTTCACTTCAAACACTATCAAGGACGCAGGTGAGTGAAAACGTTGATAGCGAGATATTTCCTCTTCTGCACGCTGTATCATGTGGTTTCTGTTGTACAAGCCTGTTAATGCATCTCGAGTAGTTAAAAATTCTAAAGTGCGAGATTTATCGCTCAGTTGAACTTTCAGAAGCTGAATTTCTTCATTTTTCTCATGAAGGAGTCTGCGCACATGAAGTTTGACTCTAGCACGCCAAATAAACCAACACAGAAATCCAATAAAACAAACTAAGCCCAATACGTAAGGCTTATAGGTTGCGTTGTACCTGACTTTACTGCTACTCCACTGCTTATAAATCGACACTTCTTTATCTTCTGGGATACGAGCAATGGCATCATTTAGTAAAGGAACAATATGAGCATGAGATTTTGCCACACCAAAGGCTAAGAGGTCGTAAGGCTCCGCGTAACCAACAATAGCCAGAGAATCCAAATTATGCATGTTAATGAAAGTGTTAACTGTGAGCAGCGATCCCACCATTACATCTAAATCTCCCGACAAGAGCATTTCAAGCCCCTCTCGTTCAGAGTCGATGACTTTTATCCTCAGCGAAGGATAGTAGCGAGTAATGTACTCCATTTGACGATAGCCCCTAACCACCCCCAACAATCGGGATCCAACACCGTCATATCCTTGCAGAATAGGGGTTCCAATGGAGGCGACAAGCACGTTCGGCGCTTCAAAGTATGAATCGCTGAACGTCATAAATTGACGACGGTATTCAGATGCTGTGAGCATAGACAACATGTGGCATTCACCACGTTGAAGGTATTCTAGACTTTGTGCCCAAGTATCAGTTGCTACTAGCTCGAACTTGATAGAAGAAAGTGAAGAAACAACGCGCATATATTCCGCAGATATACCGACGTGTTCTCCGGCAACAAGTGCTTCGTAGGGTGCCCACTTAGGATCGATACAGTATTTCACCGTATTATTTTCTGAATGAGCTAGTGAAGACGAAACCAGAAAAATAAAAAGTGAAATCAAACGAATTACGTAAGTAAATTGGTTCAACGTAAATCAATGCCTTATCGATAAGAGGTTAAAACACAGGTAGTTCAACTGCTTCTCGTATCAATATTACACAATGAATTCCCTATATTGCAAAGGTCAAAGGAGTGTTATTACCACTAAGCAAAATGGCACCCTGAGGTGCCATTTTGCTCTCTATGTGGATTCACTAGATTAGTTGGAGTGTAAAGTACACTCTTGCCTAGTGTCGGTTACAGCATTTCAACCGCTAATGCCACACCTTCACCTCCACCAATACACAAGGAAGCAATACCTTTGCTTAGCCCTTTTTGCTTCAATGAATGTAATAGCGTTACCAAGATTCGAGCGCCCGACGCACCAATAGGGTGGCCTAATGCGCAAGCGCCGCCTTTGATGTTTACTTTGCTCTCATCAAGACCTAACTTGCGAATAGCCATCATAGTTACCATGGCAAAAGCTTCGTTAATTTCATATAAATCAACATCTTCTTTTGACCAGCCTGCTTTTTCGAGCACTTTTTCCATGGCACCAACAGGTGCAACAGTAAACAACTCAGGCTCAATAGCATTCGTCGCGTGAGCAACTACTTTGGCAAGTGGCGTTAAACCCAGTTCTGAGGCTTTCGACTCAGACATCACTAGAAGTGCCGCCGCACCGTCAGAGATTGAACTAGAGTTTGCCGCAGTCACGGTGCCGTCTTTTTTGAACGCAGGACGCAGTGATGGAATTTTATCTGGACGCACTGAGCCTGGGCCTTCATCAGTGTCAACAACGATATCACCCTTACGACTCGAAATAGTCACACTGACGATTTCATCAGTGAAGGTACCTTCGCTGATAGCCGTATTTGCTTTAGACAAAGAGCTCAGTGCAAACTCATCCATTTCACCACGGGTGATACTCTCAGCATCAGCAGTGTCTTGAGCGAAACAGCCCATTGCTTTGCCATCATAGGCGTTTTCTAGGCCGTCTAACATCATGTGGTCAAGGACTTGTCCGTGCCCCATACGATATCCAGTTCTCGCTTTCGGTAGCATATACGGAGCATTGCTCATACTCTCCATACCACCAGCGATAACCACAGATGCACTACCTGCTTTAATCAAGTCATGTGCCATCATTACCGCTTTTAAACCTGAACCACACACCTTATTGATGGTAGTTGCCCCTGCTGCCAAAGGTAGGTCAGCACCTAGTGTCGCTTGGCGCGCTGGTGCCTGCCCTTGTCCTGCTGGTAAAACACAACCCATAATAACTTCGTCGATGTTAGCCACATCGATACTCTCACACGCGGCTTTTATGGCTACCGATCCCAAGGTTGTTGCCGGTACTGCTGATAAGCTTCCATTAAAGCCACCCATTGGAGTGCGCTTCGCCGCCACAATTACTACCGCATCATTGCTCATAATTAGCCTCACATTTAGTTAAAAGGTATTGATTCACATCGTCATAGCGTACTGCGCGTATACAAAAGTAGACACAATACTTTGGTCTTGCTTGATTCAATTCAATTGAAAAATTGACGTTAGCAAAATGTTACCTTACCTTAACGTAAATTGTAATTAACGTTAACGTAAACCCAAGCGTATGTGTGTCAACGATTCTTACCAGCACGGTGAGAGTCGACCGAATACTACAAAGAAGAGGGTGTGCGCCAAAAGGTACGTATGAATGAACGACCACAACAATGAACTAACCTATTCCATCGGCGAACTGGCTCGGGAGTTCGACATCACTCCTCGTTCTATCCGTTTCTACGAGGAGCAAGGCCTACTAAGCCCGCGTCGTACTGGCCAGAATCGTATCTACTGTAACAAAGACCGCGTCAGGTTAAAGCTAATTTTACGTGGTAAGAGGTTAGGTTTCTCTTTGGCAGAGGTAAAAACCCTGTTTGAGATGTACGACAGCAACCCAAATTCCGCGGTTCAACTTGAAGCCATGCTTGAAATGACAGCGCAAAAACGCGCTGTATTGAACCAACAATTAGAAGATATTCAGATGCTTATGACAGAACTTGACGACGTAGAGTCACGTTGTCGAGAAGAGCTAGCAGAATTACAAAAAGGAAAATAGCCATGAACACGCCCTACCCTACACTTAATTTCGGTTTAGGCGAAGATATGGACATGCTTCGCGACCAAGTCTATCAGTTTGCGCAAAATGAGATTGCTCCACTGGCAGAATCAGCCGATGCCGACAATCAGTTCCCCAATCAACTCTGGCCAAAACTCGGCGAGATGGGATTGCTCGGCGTTACCGTTGATGAACAATTTGGTGGTTCAGGCATGGGCTACTTAGCTCATACTATTGCTATGGAAGAAGTGAGTCGAGCGTCTGCCGGTATTGGTCTGAGTTACGGTGCCCATTCTAACCTTTGCGTTAACCAAATTGCACGAAACGGCAGTGAAGCGCAAAAAGAAAAGTACTTACCTAAGCTAGTGTCTGGCGAACACATTGGTGCATTAGCTATGAGTGAACCCAACGCTGGTTCAGATGTAGTGAGCATGAAACTACGCGCAGAGAAAAAGGGCGACAAGTACATTCTCAACGGCAACAAAATGTGGATAACCAACGGCCCAGATGCTAATACATTTGTCATTTACGCGAAAACTGACGTAAACGCAGGACCTCGGGGTATTACCGCGTTTATCGTTGAACGAGATTTTCCCGGATTTTCTCGCGCTCAAAAGCTCGACAAACTAGGTATGCGCTCGTCAAACACTTGCGAATTAGTGTTTGAAGACTGCGAAGTACCCGCCGAAAATGTAATGGGTAATGAGGGCGAAGGTGTACGCGTGCTCATGAGCGGACTCGACTATGAGCGCGTAGTCTTATCAGGTGGTCCACTGGGTATTATGCAAGCCTGCATGGACATTGTGGTTCCTTATATCCACGACCGAGAGCAGTTTGGTCAATCTATTGGCCAGTTCCAGCTAGTACAAGGCAAAATCGCCGACATGTACACCCAAATGAATGCAGCACGCGCCTACGTTTACGCGGTAGCCCAAGCTTGTGATCGCGGTGAAACTACCCGCAAAGACGCCGCTGGCGCCATTCTTTATTCTGCCGAACTCGCAACCAAAATGTCCCTTGATGCCATTCAACTATTGGGTGGGAATGGCTATATCAACGAGTACGCCACCGGCAGACTGCTAAGAGATGCCAAGCTTTATGAAATTGGCGCAGGCACCTCGGAAATCAGACGCATGCTAATTGGCCGCGAATTATTCAACGAATCCAAGTAGTTAAGGGAGGGGGCATGCCCGTTCTTCATTCTTCGATAAATACGAAATCGTCAGCCTTTGCTGACAACACGGCGCATATGCAAGCGCAGGTGAATGACCTTAAAGAGAAACTCCAGACCATAGCAAAAGGTGGTGGAGAAAAGGCCGCCCAACGCCATGTGGCGCGGGGTAAACTTTTGGCGCGCGATCGCATCGACGGGCTCATTGACGCGGGTTCGCCGTTCTTGGAAATTGGCCAACTGGCAGCGTGGGAAGTATATGAAGACTATGTTCCATGCGCTGGAGTCGTTGCCGGTATTGGCTTGGTCCACGGCATTGAATGTATGATAGTCGCCAACGATGCTACGGTAAAAGGCGGTACATACTACCCACTTACCGTGAAAAAGCATTTACGCGCTCAGGCTATTGCTGAAGAAAATCACCTGCCTTGTATTTACCTAGTAGATTCAGGCGGTGCCAACCTACCCAGACAAGACGACGTATTTCCAGACAAAGAGCATTTTGGCCGTATTTTCTTTAATCAGGCCAACATGTCAGCTAAGAATATCCCACAAATAGCTGTGGTAATGGGTTCTTGTACCGCAGGCGGTGCCTATGTGCCTGCGATGGCTGATGAGAGTATTATCGTGAAAGAGCAAGCGACTATATTCTTAGGCGGCCCCCCCTTGGTTAAAGCCGCTACGGGCGAAGTAGTCAGTGCAGAGGAGCTTGGCGGTGGTGACGTACATACAAGAATTTCAGGCGTAGCTGACCACCTTGCTAATAATGATCACCACGCACTAGAGCTAGCAAGAAACGCCGTAGCAAGACTCAATCGTAAAAAATCGACATCCATTGATATTGCTGACGTAGTTTCTCCTAAATACGACGGTAAAGAAATCTATGGGGTGATCCCCAAAGATAGTCGACAGACTTTTGATGTGAGAGAAATCATTGCCCGTATTGTAGACGGTTCGGATTTTGACGAATTTAAATCACGCTACGGAACGACGCTGGTGTGTGGCTTCGCTCGGATTTTTGGCTTCCCTGTGGGTATTGTGGCAAACAATGGGATCTTGTTCAGTGAAAGTGCACAGAAAGGCGCTCACTTTATAGAGTTATGTGCCACCCGCAAAATACCTCTCATTTTCTTACAGAACATCACTGGCTTTATGGTGGGTAAACAATACGAGCATGACGGTATTGCCAAGCATGGTGCCAAAATGGTGACTGCGGTCGCCTGTGCAAATGTCCCCAAGCTCACCGTACTGATTGGTGGTAGTTTTGGTGCTGGAAACTATGGCATGTGCGGACGTGCATACGACCCTAGATTCTTGTTTATGTGGCCAAATGCGCGTATCTCTGTCATGGGTGGTGAACAAGCTGCGGGGGTTCTGGCACAAGTTAAGCGCGATCAAAAAGAGCGTGCAGGCGAACAATGGTCAAACGAAGAAGAGGCAAGCTTTAAACAGCCAATCATAGACACTTATGAAACCCAAGGTCACCCCTACTACGCTTCTGCCCGTTTGTGGGATGACGGCGTGATCGACCCTGCAGATACTCGCCTAGTACTGGGATTATCCTTATCCGCAGCGCTGAACAAACCTATCGAAGACACGCGCTTTGGCGTGTTTAGAATGTAGGGAGAAAGTCATGGATTCAGCAGTAAACTACAACATTGATTCAACGGGTGTTTGTCGAATTCGATTAAACCGCCCCGAAAAGCACAACGCTTTTGACGATGACATGATCGCCACGCTCACCCAGTACTTCAGTACAGCTGCAAAGGACGCAGCCGTTCGCGTTGTTGTTTTGGAAGCGGAGGGAAAAACCTTCAGCGCAGGTGCAGATCTTAGCTGGATGAAGCGCATGGCGTCCTACAGCGAAGAAGAAAACCAACAAGACGCTATGGCGCTGGCTACCATGCTTCACACACTATATACGCTCCCTAAACCTACTATCGCAAAGGTACAAGGCGCAGCCTTTGGTGGTGCTGTAGGGCTTATAGCCTGCTGCGATATTGCGGTAGGGAGCAAATTGAGCAAGTTTTGCTTGAGTGAAGTAAAACTAGGACTCATCCCAGCCACTATCAGCCCCTACGTGATTGAAGCAATGGGTGCTCGGGTTTGCCGGCGATATTTCCAAACCGCTGAGGTGTTTTCTTCACGCCGAGCGAGGCGACTGGGACTACTCAGTGAATCAGTATCGGAAGATGCACTCAATAGTACCGTTGACGATATGGTAAACAACATACTAAACAACGGCCCTCAAGCAATGGCGCAGGCAAAACTACTAGTACAGGATTTTAGCCAGCGCGAGATCAACCATTCACTGCTTCATGAATCCAGCGCACGAATCGCTAAAGTGCGAGTATCTGAAGAGGGTCAAGAAGGCCTACACGCGTTTTTTGAAAAACGCCCAGCAGCATGGCGAGAAACAGAAAATGATTAAAAAGTTACTAATTGCTAACCGCGGTGAAATTGCCTGCCGCGTGATTTCTACTGCAAAAAAACGAGGCATCAAAACAGTAGCCGTATTCTCTGACGCCGACAGAAACGCGCTCCATGTTGCGATGGCAGATGAAGCCGTTTATATAGGAGAAGCTCCTGCCAAAGATAGCTATTTACGTGCTGAACATATTATTGATGTCGCCAAAACTCATGGTGTAGATGCCATACATCCGGGCTACGGTTTCTTGTCTGAGAACGCTGCATTTGCCAACGCTTGTGAAGCAAACCATATAATTTTTGTAGGTCCGCCTGCAAGCGCGATTGAAGCCATGGGCTCCAAATCTGCTGCCAAACACATTATGGAAAATGCGGGAGTGCCTCTCGTACCTGGCTATCACGGTGATGACCAAAGCACAGCCATTCTCAAAAAGGCCGCCGACGACATGGGCTATCCCGTCTTACTCAAAGCCGCCGCTGGCGGCGGTGGTAAAGGTATGCGCCAAGTTTGGAATGAGGCCGATTTTCAGAACGCGCTAGACGCAGCAAAGCGAGAATCTTTGTCCAGCTTTGGTGAAGACCACATGTTGGTGGAAAAGTACCTCACCAAACCTCGTCATGTTGAAATTCAAGTGTTCTGCGATAAGCATGGTAACGGCGTGTATCTTTTCGAACGTGATTGTTCTGTTCAACGTCGACACCAAAAAATTATTGAGGAAGCCCCTGCCCCTGGTATGACTCAGGCAATACGCTCACAAATGGGTGAAGCTGCCATCAAAGCAGCTAAAGCCATTGATTATGTGGGTGCGGGTACGGTGGAATTCCTACTTGATGAGGATGGTAGTTTCTACTTTATGGAGATGAATACCCGTCTACAGGTAGAACACCCCGTCACCGAAATGATTACAGGTGAAGATTTGGTTGAGTGGCAACTAAAAGTCGCACAAGGTGAAACACTGCCAAAAACTCAAGACCAATTGGAAATCCGCGGTCACGCTTTTGAAGCCCGTATATATGCAGAAGATCCCTATAATGACTTTTTACCCGTTACTGGTACTCTAAATACACTATCACCACCACAATCAACTGAACTCGTTCGGGTAGACACCGGCGTTCTTGAAGGGGACGAAGTCAGTATTTATTACGACCCTATGATTGCCAAGTTGATTGTTTGGGGTGATGACCGAGAACTCGCACTTCAACGCTTAGGCCAAGCACTAGAGCAGTATCACATCGATGGCGTAACGACTAATATTGACTTTTTAGCCTATTTAACGCGTTTCGAACCCTTCCAGCGCGCTGAGCTAACTACTACCTTTGTAGACAAGCACATTGACGCATTAATGGCGTCTAAACCTAGCTACCATCAAGACGACCTACCACTAATGGCGATGCTAGTGCTACTGCGTAATCAAGCTCAAAATAATGCTGCTAGCGCACCGTGGCAGTCTGCCATAGGATGGCGTAGTAATTTGCGCTACTCCGCTCACATCGAATTCGCTATAGATGATGAATTATTGGAAGCGGAATGCACTATCACTGACGCAAGCGCGCCCTTGTCACCGCACTGGTCTATCAAAATTGGCGAATACTCTTGGCTAGTCGAAGGGCAACTAGTTGGCAATGAATTACACATTACA
Organism: Alteromonadaceae bacterium; assembly: GCA_027013165.1. GTDB lineage: Bacteria > Pseudomonadota > Gammaproteobacteria > Enterobacterales > Alteromonadaceae > Alteromonas. The sequence continues at coordinate 23,861 of JALUXV010000484.1, read as the reverse complement.
GTAAACGATGTACTTCAGAAAATACGTTTTGCCGAACGTAAATCGGAAGCGTCAGAGAGAAATTCTCACTACGTCATCTTCACGCCAAGGGGCACGCTGGCTTTCGAGCACGTGTTACCAGACCTCGGAGATAGTAACAATGTAGATAGTGACGCATCTCTTACCGCCCCAATGAATGGTACGATCGTTACCCATTTATGCAATCAAGGCGACGTAGTAACCAAGGGTACGCCAATCCTAGTTATGGAGGCGATGAAGATGGAGCACACAATAAATGCTCCTTCTGACGGTACAGTCGCTGAATTTTATTACCAGCCAGGGGAACTGGTTGACGGCGGAGCGACCCTACTCGACTTTATTGCCGATACTGAAAATAAGCGTGGTGAGTCATGACGTTTCCGAGCACCGTATCCATCGTTGAAGTCGGTCCTAGAGATGGCCTACAAAATGAGAAAGAACACCTGACGGTAGCGCAGAAAAGTAAGCTAGTTGATTTATTGTCAGATACTGGCCTTTCGCGTATTGAAGCAGGTAGTTTTGTGTCACCCAAATGGGTGCCGCAAATGGCCAGTTCTGATGAGGTTTTTAGTGCTATCAACCGGTGTTCTGGGGTCACCTACTCGGCACTTACTCCTAATATGAGAGGATTTGAAAGTGCCTTGGCAGCCAATGTTGATGAAGTGGCTATTTTTGGAGCGGCATCTGAGCAGTTCTCGCAAAAGAACATCAACTGTTCTATTGAAGAAAGCTTGGAGCGCTTTGCGCCTGTTATTCAGTCAGCCACAAAACACGGCCTTAGAGTACGAGGTTATGTCTCTTGTGTTTTAGGCTGTCCCTACGAGGGAGAAATCGCACCTGAAAAAGTAGCTGATGTTACCAAACTGATGATTGATATGGGATGCTATGAAGTTTCCCTTGGCGATACCATAGGTGTAGGGACACCACTGAAAACTGCGCAAATGCTAGATCAAGTTCTAGATAAAGTTCCAAAAGACAAACTGGCAGTGCATTTTCACGATACCTACGGCCAAGCGTTAGCTAACCTCTATGTCGCCCTTGAAAAAGGCATTAGCGTTATAGATTCCGCAGTAGCAGGTTTAGGTGGTTGTCCCTATGCAAAAGGAGCAAGCGGCAACGTTGCCACCGAAGATGTATTGTATATGCTTAATGGCATGGGAATAACTTCTAACGTCGACATGAACAAACTGCTCGTAGCTACTAAGTACATATCTGGAATACTCGGGCGCAAACCTCAGTCAAAAGTGGCCAATGCCCTTTTGTGATATATCTCTGACTTTATTATTTAAAGATAAGTCCTCTACACGCTCTAATTACAGATGTGATTGAAACCATTTATCAATGGCATCAATCGCATCCTTGTTACTTGTAGATAGATAGTGATCGTCATCAGGAAATACAATAAGCTGGTGTGGATGTTCTCTTGCTTCTAACATTGAAGCTAGCGTAATAGATTGGTTTACCGACACCCTTTTATCGTCCTCACCATGTAGCAACAAAATAGGAACGTTTTTACCAATGTCGTCCAGCCAAAACGTTATCGAACGCTCCTTCAACGCCTGAGTTTTGTTGCTCTCGTAATTTGGTATGAGATTTCTATAAACGTTCTCCATTTCAGGTCGTTCAGTAAGCCCTTGAATGAGATTACTCATACCTGCAATAATCGCCGCCACCTTAATCTCTTTATTGTGTTTTAAGGTGAGATAAGTCTGCATACCGCCTCGACTCGTGCCCAAAATGGCTTTTTTGGTAGCATCAACACCAGAAATAAAGTCACTTAACTGAACAATCTTTAGAACATCGTTGACATCTACACCGCCAAACTCCTCCTTATATATAGGATTGGCTTGAAAAGTACCTCTGTATTGAGAACCAATGATGGCATAACCTTTTTCAGCAAGTGGGAAATAGGTTTCCATCATATTAGCCATGACGACTGCACCAAAGTTGCCATTTCCCCCTCTGTTATTAATCACTATCGGTAGATTAGTTTGCCCTTTGGGTTTTATCACATAGCCAAACACATCAATACCATCAACTTGATATTGAAAATACTCACAGTCTAACTGAGCGCGATAACCTTCGAATGTGTCTTTGGGAAAAAGTTTCTCAAACTCTATTAATTGCTGTTGAATGTAGGCTTCACCTTTTCCTTGGTTTCTTTTCTTTGTTTCAATCAATGTTCGCCAAGCGTCATAACTTTCAAAAGGGCCACTAAAACAGGAATAGCTACTATGAACATCTTGGTGCTCAAGTAGCTCACTCGCGTTTGAAGTAAAAGAAACAGCAAAGAACAGGCATAATACAGCTGGAGAACGAAAAAACATTTAACTTCCTTGTTAACTTTGACAAATCAGGCAATTGCGATTTTTAGGGATAAATTACAGTAATATCAGCTTATTGCAAATCGACCGATGCTAGACAACTCGTCTACTTTACCCCCGATTCTCAACTACCACCTTAAGGTTTTCTAAACCAGCTTCAAAGTCTGGGCCTAGTAAACTGTCGATCATCAGCACAACATAGCGGTCTACAGGGTTGTAACCTACTTCTCCTTCGTCGCGCCATACGACTCTTGTGCCTGTATCGCTGGGTACAAACTCAATAGTGCCGGTAGAGCCCATATCCATGTCTGGGAAATATAAGCTATAAACCACCTTTTTGTTGTGTTCAAGGGCAGTGATTTCCATTTCACCATTACCCTCGGAAACGCTTTTCCACTCAGAGCGCATGCCTATTGCTCTATCTGGGCCTGAGTATACCAGCTCCATCGCTGGGTCTCGCTTAAACCAAACGCCCCAAGTTGGCCATGCTTTGAGGTTAACAACTTCTGGGTAAACAACATCTGGCTCTGCGTTAATCACTATGCTGCGCTCAACGTTGTAGTGCTTAGGTAATATCAATCCGATTGCCGAAAAGGTAACTACTAAAACAACAATACCTAGAATAAGTTTTTTCAAAGCTGCCATTTAATTCTCCCGCTCAAATGTCCAAAGAAGAATATATAACAATTATTTAACAAATTGCACTGGTGCTTGAATAAAATCTCCAGTTAAATAGTGAATGACCATGCGTTTGACGAATTCCGCATCCACCTCAGACACCCATGTACAAGGAAATCCATTTTCTTCGTCTCTAAACGTTTGTCCTGCATTTGGTGTTGTAGTACTCACGTTAATTAAGCCTGATTCAAGGGTGAATTTGTCGGCGGGCAATGCTAGTACGCAGGTAGATAAAATATCCCAAAGAAAATAGGTAAATTCGTACGATGGGATCGCCGTAACGGTCGCGGCCCAGAACTGACCTGCTAAATCAGATACTGGCGAGTTTTGCTCAGCAAGTTGTTGTAAAAACGGCCAACTAACGGGTAAAGCATTTGTCGCATCTAACGGCACCAAACACAGTGGCACTCCACTTTTTACTAGCTCACGGGTAGCGGCAGGGTCCCAATAAGCATTCCATTCCGCCGTGCCATTATGGTCATGCATAGCGACATTGCCCTTAACTTCTACTGCGCCGCCCATCCACACTACTTTTTCAACTTTACTCACCAGCTCTGGGTTGCGTTTAAGTACTGTTGCCAGGTTGGTCGCAGGGCCGGTTTTAAGCACGGTTACCTTGTCAGTAGATTGCAAAAGGGTACGTTCAATCCACTCATCAGCAGATAGTTCACTTACAGACACGCCATCAAGAGGAGTACGTAGCAGGGTTGGTGTTGCATGACACATTTTAGGCTGAGCCCGCCACTCAGGAGGAAATGGGTTTGGCCCACTGAGGTTACCTACTGCCACTGGAATATGAGTATTCCCAGTCAACGTTAGTATTTTTCGCGTGCTAATAAGCGCATCATCGGGATAACAATCAGCTGGTGTTATGGTTACACCAATCACGTTTAAATTGGGAAGCCTTACTAGTAGAAGCAAAGAGAGTAAATCGTCTATTCCACCGTCGTGGTCAAATATTACGGGGGTTCTGTGGTCTGATGTCATTGGATATCTACGCTTTATTAACTTTATTCACGAAATTATTACACTCTTTGAAGAAACGCCGTAGCTTTCTGATTTTACTTGTGTAAGATGGAATTAGGTTATCACAAAAACCTTTTTCTTAGACATTGTTCTTGTCTAGCACTGTAGGCAGCATCACTGGCTGCTTCATCAACATATACACTGACACTGGCAGTATTGTGTCCCACACATGGAGATTCCAAATATGGCAGACAACAGTTCACGCTATATTAGTAATCTGACCCGCGATACCTACGCACTTATTTTGGCTGGTGGTAGAGGGTCACGTTTGCATGAACTGACAACATGGCGCGCTAAGCCGGCGCTCTATTTTGGCGGCAAGTTTCGAATAATTGATTTTCCCTTATCCAACTGTGTAAATTCTGGCATTCGGCGCATTGGCATTGTTACGCAGTACAAGTCTCACTCTCTTATCCGCCATCTGGTGAGGGGCTGGGGACACTTTAAAAAGGAGCTCGGCGAATCAGTTGAAATCCTGCCTGCATCACAGCGATTCTCAGACAGCTGGTATGAAGGCACCGCAGACGCGGTGTTTCAAAATATTGATATTATTCGCGATGAATTACCAAAATACGTAATGATTTTGTCTGGTGACCATATTTATCGGATGGACTACGGCAGTATGTTGGCGCGTCACGTGGAAACAGGTGCCAAAATGACAGTGTCGTGTATGTCTGTACCTATTGAAGAAGCCGCAGGCGCCTTTGGCGTAATGTCTGTTGATGAAGAGTATCGCATCAATGGATTTGAAGAGAAGCCAGCAAATCCTAGCCCTCTTCCCAACGACCCCACACGTTGCTTAGCGTCTATGGGTAACTACGTATTCGATACCGACTTTTTGTTTGAGCAGCTTCGCAGAGATGCAGAAACCTCTGGCTCCCAACGCGACTTCGGTAAAGATATCATCCCTGCCATTATCAAAGACCACCCAGTTTATGCGTATCAATTTGAAAGTAGCGACGGTGACAAAGCCTATTGGCGTGATGTGGGTACTATCGATTCATTTTGGGAAGCAAACATGGAATTGGTATCGCCTGTTCCACAGTTAAATCTGTACGATCAAAAATGGCCAATTTGGACGTATCAAGAGCAGCTACCGCCAGCAAAATTTGTTTGGGAAGGACAAGAGCGACGTGGTGATGCAGTGAATTCTGTAGTCTCGGGCGGTTGTATTATTTCAGGCGCTTCACTAAGAGGCTCTATTTGCTTCTCCAATGTGAGAGTTCACTCTTACAGTTTGATAGAAGATGCGGTTATTCTTCCCGACGTGGAAATTATGCCTCATTGTAAGTTGCGTAAAGTGCTTATTGACCGTGGCTGTATTGTCCCCGAGGGCACAGTGATAGGATACAACCACGACGAAGATAGAAAACGGGGCTTTAGGGTGTCTGAAAAAGGCGTCGTATTAGTTACCAGAGAAATGCTAGGTCAACCTGTTGGCGGTCTTAGCGCGTCTAACTAGTTTTCCCAACCTTGAATGGTGGCGGCAATGATGTCAGCCACCTTTTCTGGGCTCTCAAGTGGGAACATATGGCCCCCATCTGCCACTATGTGCTCTACGTTATTCTGCTTTTTCAACGCTTTAATCATCATCGGGTGACATACTTTACTGTTTCGCGCAGTAACAAGTAATGCTGGGCATTGTAGCTTTCCGCGATAACGGTTTAAATTGTGTGGCACGTTGCGAAATAGATTTGCCTCTACATTGGCACAAAATGTCAAACTAATAGTGTCGCCTTGAACGGCGGTAACCGCATTCACATAATCACGCACACAACGTTCATCCATATCTTTAAACAAGGCTTTGTTGTGAAAATAAGACACCATATCGGTGTCCATGTCCCACTGTGTATTTCGGCTCTTAGCAAGGCTTGCAGGGGTAACTTTATCAATTAGCGGGGTTTTCTTTACCAACCTCAAAAACGTAGTCATGGGACCTACTACTAACGGTGGATCCAGCATAATCAAGCCTTTAAACAAGTGAGGAGCCTCACAGGCCGCCATATATGAAATAACCGCACCAAAGGAATGCCCAACGGCGTAAACGCCGTTGGTGTGCTGCTGATGGTCGGCAATGTGATTTATCAGCTCTCTAACCTGATTACGCCAATTATTATTAACTGGCAACTGAGGATCATGACCAAACCTATCAACATGAGTACGTTCAAGCGTGTCTGGCATTGCAGAAAACAGCGCATTATAACTTGGCGCAGGAAATCCATTTGCATGCGCAAAATGAAACGTTACCTTACTCATAGATTCAAATACCGTCTAAAAATGGGAGCTAAATCCTACTACAGCCCCCTAGCTTCTGCCATTGCCCAATCATTTTCAATTCTTGTAGTTGTCCATAAAAATACTGCAATTGACAAAGTATACGGAATCAGTAAGTAACAAAGGGCAGTACGCAAGGCTTCCACCGGGCCTAACGAAGGCACAAGCGCTTCGCTAATTATTCCGGTTAATGTTGGGCCTCCACCTAAAGCGATAATATTCAATACGAAGAAAAACAATGCCGTTGACATGGCTCTTACGTTCACTGGTGCAAGTGTTTGAGCCATCGCAAAGCTAGGCCCCAAATACGAACCACTGGTAAAAAGTAAAAATGTCATCAAGCCCACAGAAAGCCATAGGTCATTAACTTGTAACGACATATAGAAAGCAGGAACACCTATAATTAGTGCGATAGCGGGCAATAGTGCATAGGCTTTCTTGTTGTGTTTACCCCATTTATCTGCAATGACACCACCTAGCCACACGCCCAGTGCATATGCGGTCCCATTGACAATGCCAAACACAACGAGCAACTGAGTGATATCAAGCCCTGCGAAAGCTCTAACATAGTAGTCGATAATCCAAGTCGATATTGCGTAATTTCCGAAGGATCCAAAGGAAATTCCTAACGCCATTCCCCACCAGGTTGGAATTTTTAGTAGCTGTTTTAAGGAGGTTTTTACATTTGGCTTATTTTCACTTTGATTGTTTGCTGCCTGAGTACGTTGTGGCTCCTTAACTGTAAGCTTCAACAAAATTGCCAATAAAATGCCAGGTAGACCCACACTAATCATGACGATACGCCAGTCCGCGCTTCCCCCCTGTAAAAAAAATGCCGACGCAAAAAAAGCGAGCATGATGCCAAAGGGAATACCCAAAGAATAAATCGCTAGCGCACCTGCCCGTTTTTCTTTGGGGAATAAGTCAGAAATAATACTGTGAGACGGAGGGCTCCCGCCAGCTTCACCAATGCCGACGCCTATGCGCGCCATCGCAAGTTGTAAATAATTTGACGCTAGCCCTGAAAGCGCAGTAAAGCCACTCCACAAGGTTAAAGACACAGCAATAATATTTACTCGACTGTATCTATCCGCCAACCAAGCGATTGGAATACCTACCACTGTGTAAAGCAAAGCAAAATAAATCCCTTTGAGCCAACCTAACTGGGCGTCATCTAAACCCAAATCAGCTTTGATGAAGGGGGATAAGATGCCTATGATTTGCCGATCAATAAAATTAAACGCGTATACTAAGGTTAAAATAAAGAGAACATAGTTTCTGTAACTTCTCGAACTAGTTCGGTCGCTCACATCTAGGGCTTGCGCCTTTAACTCTGACATAGTCTGTCCCTTTTTTACATTTGTACGCCAGTCTACGCATCAAGTTAACGGAACAGCAACTAATTGTTATTTATTTGTAAATATAACAAAAGTCGTAATTCGCTCTTTGTATTCAATTCCGCTTGGGTTAGGATGTGATCACAACAAACTCATCAGACCAGATCATGACAATAGATGAACTTTTAAACCTGCCCCCCTTATCACCTAAGGGAGACAATCAATGGCAGGTTGATGGACTTGTTATACCTAAAGATTGGGCGCAAGGAAGAACGGCTTACGGTGGTATTTCTGCGGGTATAGTTTTCAGTGCCATTCAACAACAGGTTGACGACACACGAGTACTACGTTCACTCACGACTAATTTTGTCGGCCCACTCGCCCTTGAAATCCCCTTTTCTATTGAAGTAAGACTACTTAGACAAGGTAAAAGCGTGTCTCAGTATGTTGCTGAAGCCAAACAAGACGGCAAAGTATGCGTTTTTGTTCAGGCTTGTTTTGGTGTTGCCCGCAAGTCAGGCATTAAGGTTGAGAACAACGAGAGACATGAGATGAAAATCCCTACGAAGGGCAAGTTCATTCCTCAGATCCCAAAAGTGACACCTAAGTTTTTACGTCATTTCGACCTATCCATCGACAAAGGTGGGCTCCCGTTTACTCGTAAAAAAGAAAGCGAGTATCACGGGTTTATGCGCTTTAAACAACCGCCAGAAAAAATTACCGATGCACATATAATTTCGATGATTGATTCGTGGCCGCCCACGGTACTACAAATGATGAAGCTTCCGGCGCCTGCAAGTACCGTAAGTTGGAATATTGAATTTATTCATCCACATAACCCTGTTTTACCCACTGACTGGTTTGCGTACCAAGCGCACACACGGCAAGCAGCAGACGGCTACGGACACACAGAGGCCACGATATGGGACAAACACAACGAAGTGATCGCCATTAGCCGACAAACGGTGGCCATCTTCGATTAGTGTTAGTACAACACATACGAACTAGGATTAAACAAAGATATCACCGAGATACATTGTAGATTGGTGATATCTAATGCATCTTCCAAAGACTCCCGATTAAGATCAAGAGGTTCGTAAAAACGCTCTTCTAAGTTGTGATAACTTGGATAAACTTCAGGATTTACATTGTCCAGCGCTAAAGTATACGAGAGTTGTAAAATCTGAGATTCTTCATCATTAAACTGCTCTGCATAATGAATATGGCTAATTGGATCTGATATTTCTAACGGAATTCCCCAGTTTTCAATAAGTTTGGCAGACAGTTCGGTGTAATAAAAACCTAAAATACTTGCTTGCAGCTGTGCAGGTGTCACCCTCGCATTGAAATCCTGACAGCGCCTCGCTTTTTCAGGAGCAAGCGCTACAATTGCCAATTCCCCGATGTGATGAAGTAACCCAGAAACAAACAAGCGTTCTGATTGCTTAATATCCCTTAGCTCACCAAGATATTTCGCCAAGAGACCACAGGACACGCTTTGTTCCCAGAATTTGTCCAAATCTACGGTTTTGCCATCAACTTCACTAAAAGCGTGGCTAACGCCATACGCCAGCGCTAAATCGTAGGTAGCTCTTGTGCCAACGACTTGCAGCGCTCGTGAAATCGTATCGATAGTTCTGGGGAATCGATAAAGGGCTGAGTTAGCAACTTTGAGAAGTTGACTTGCCAGCGAAGGATCAAAACCAATAATGTCAGCAAGATCGTCCATAGTAGACGCTTGGTCATCCATACAGTTTTTAAGGCGGGTCACCGACTCGGGCAGTACAAAGGTCTCTTTAGCCTGAGCTGCGATGTCATCGATATTCATTCTGTCACTCCTGTTGGCTTTTACTACAACGGGTTAACGCCAATAAACATCCCTTCAAAAATGGCCACACTTAAATAGTGGTTGCTATTTTACCTTCCGTCAATGTGGATGGTCATTATCAATAAGTTGAATATGCTGGTTGGCGAGGCAAATCACTCTAAGTACTTACTATTTTACCAATGAGGACTTAACATCAATCAAATCCATTGCAGATTGGTTGGATTCAATCAAGTAAGTGATGTATCTACCATTTCTCTTTTCTCGAGGGCTTTGCAATTCGCTAGCAGTGAATGGAACACCGTAGCTTTGGTTATTGACGGCGCAAAACATCAACAATTTCACTGGAAGATATTCCGTGATACTTACCACCACTCTTGATCTCGCGTTCAGTTTCATCAATCAGACGAATCATCGACCTATTCATCGTGGCATCAATACCAACTTGCTCTGCTTGCTTTACCACTGCACCATACAAGAAGTCTTTCTCTGTAGGCTTCTTATTCTGTAAGTCCCACCACATTGACGTTTTAACTGTTGGATCAATATCGAGCATCTGCTTTGCTACGCGAGAAAACAACCAATCTGGCAGTCGTAGGATAGTAGGAAGCCACTTGCCATGCACTTTAGCTACTTTGGGAAGCGTTATATCGCTGCGTTCAACCACGGTTAGTAATTCGTCCATCAACGACGCTATTACACGTCGGTAGCCTCGGTCTTCCAGCATTGACTTTACCGGTAAATCAGCAAGGGCATTAACCCCGTTGCCTAGATTCAGTTGAAGTTTCGCCCATTGCACGGCATCAATATTTCCGGCTGTATGCACTTCAATTAACGGATGAGATAGAGCGTCGATAAGCTGTTGATTTAAAATAGTATCATTGGATTTTTCAATGGTCAGTGTACCTTCTGAGCCTTTGTGTAAATGCTGTTCAGATTCAAGCACAACATTAAAAGGCACCATTGCCCGCAGCACTTGGTGCTGAGGAAAAGCTTGTTGAATAATACTGTGGCTGCCTACTCCATTTTGACAGCAAACAATTACCGTGTGCGGCTCAAGAAGGTCTCGCAGCGTGTCGATAACTTGATACAACCCGGTGCATTTAACCGTTAACCAGATGATATCAGCTGCTTTACTCTGCGTTGTGGACCAAGTCACAACAGCCTTGTTGCCAAGATAGTCGGTCAGTGTCATGGGCTTTTGCAGTCGTGCTTTCCACTGGCCTCGGGCAACAAAGTCTATTTGTTGACCATTCGCAGTCATAACGCCGCCAATAAAACTACCAATCAAGCCACTTCCAACAATGCAATGTTGCATAACTACGTCCTATGCTGTGGTACAGTACTCGTCTTTTAAAACACCACCGTTAAGCGTTTATGTCAACCGAAACACTCCGCATACTTGTTATCGGCTATGTTTGGCCCGAGCCAAATTCCTCTGCCGCTGGTCAAAATATGATGTCGTTACTTGAGGGCTTTACTGCCAAAAAACATCAAGTCACTTTCATGACTGCGGCCACCGACAGTGTGCACAAAGCTGACCTAAACGCAGAGCAAATAGACGTTATTCCTGTTGCACTGAATTGCGATAGTTTTAACCAACAAGTGAGAAGACTAACACCGCATGTGGTTATATTTGACCGCTACATGACAGAAGAGCAGTTTTCTTGGCGAGTAAAAGCTGAGTGTCCTCATGCACTGAGAATACTTAATACCGAAGATCTACACAGTTTGCGCCAAGCACGGCACAATGCGGTTAAACAGGGTAAATCTACATTCGAAGCCGACCTCAATACTGAACTCGCGCAACGGGAAGTCGCCGCTATACTTCGCAGTGATTTAACACTAGTGATATCAAAAGCTGAGTATCGTTTATTAGTGCAGCACTACCAAGTTCCATCGAGTCAGTTGCGCTACCATCCATTACTGCCGGCATACATTACAAGGGGTGTACCGCCTTTCCAGAAAAGAAAAGACCTGGTTACTATTGGTAACTTTCGTCATGCGCCCAATTGGGATGCAGTATTACAACTCAAACAACTGTGGCCTACAATAAGACGCGCCGTTCCCGATGCCAATTTAAGAGTTTACGGGGCATACCCACCTAAAAAAGCTACTCAGCTACACGACGCAAAAAGCGGTTTTTGCGTGGAAGGATGGGCTGAAAATGCCCACGATGTGATAGCCAATGCAAGGTTGCTAATCTCACCTTTGCGTTTTGGCGCTGGTATCAAAGGGAAACTCATTGATGCTATGCAATGTGGCACGCCGTCAATTACCACTCCGATTGGTGCCGAGGGCATCATAGAAGATGTTGAAAACCCTGCGTCTGGTTTAATCTGGGGCGGCACCATATGCCATCACAATAACGATTATCCCCATGCCGTCAGCAAACTATACAATGATGAAAACGCTTGGAATAAAGCACAAATACACGGATTTAACCTACTTGAGAGCTTTGTTAAAGGTGCGCCTGAGCAAAGTTTGACCGACGGCATTGAACACCTTGTATCAACCATTGAGCAACACAGAGCACCGTTGTTTTTGCAATCTATGTTATGGCATCACACACTCACCGCATCAAAATATATGTCTCAGTGGATTGCGGCTAAAAATGCCAACCAAACGCCTCAAACAGACTGAATCCGTTTGATAACACCTTGAATGCCATTGCCTCTAGATTGGCTAAGGTGCCTTTGTAGTTGGCATTTTTCCATGTAGGCAGCAAAGTCGAAGCTTTGTCGCTCTGAATCATTCAATGTGTTTGCTCTTTCAAGCAAAACGGCCAATACACCGCGAATAATTTTACTCGGTGAATAGGCAATAAACTGGAGCTTTCCATCCAAGTTCTCAGTATCCAACCACACCGGACTCTCACATCCGGGTACCGAGTTGCCGTCGTTACGGGACTTTGGTGGGACGGTTGACAGTGTTTTACCAGCCATCATCACGGCTCTAGTAGCACTGTCCCACCCTTTAGCGTCGGCTATAGATTGGGCGAGAGGCAATAAACCTGAGGCACTTTCCATCATCGCCCCTATTTCAATTGCTCGGCTTTAATGCCCTCAGCAAGTTCTACCGCTGACATGATCATGTCTTGCTCTGCACCCTGCACAGGTAAAATGACTAACTCTACGCTGTTTTTTTCCAACCCCGGTAACCAAGTTTGGGTGAAGTCCTCAAGTGCCACGGCTTCAAACTGTGCAGATTCATTGGCGTTTTGTAACCAATAAGCAGCCAAATCTTTATGTGGAAATACGGGCAAACGAGTTTCTCCCTGTGCTTCAAACATTACAAAGCCTGCCTCGCCTTTTAGCAACCAAACTTGTTTTGCTTTTGGCACGTAGGTAATGAATAGTTCTTGTCTGTCTTCAGCAGACAAGGTTTGAATTTGCTCTAGTGTCGCGTCATTCAGCGACGGAGTAACAGTTTGTGGAAACACGAAAATTCACCCAATAAATTTTTTCGCGATTATACGCATTGATCAACCATATGAGAAATGATCTCGCAGGGTGCTAGTGGTAAACTTGCGCCCAATCTCACAAACTGACACAACGAGAACAAAATAACTATGAAAGTTGTATCCTTTAATATCAACGGCATCCGCGCTCGCCTTCATCAACTCGAAGCGCTCATCGAAAAGCATCAACCAGATGTTATTGGCCTACAAGAAATCAAAGTACATAACGAGCAATTTCCCAAGGAAGCCGTTGAGGCCATGGGTTATCACGTGTTTTATCATGGTCAAAAAAGCCATTACGGTGTTGCCATGCTCACCAAGCAAGCGCCAGAGTCCGTTCAAATGGGCTTTCCCACTGACGAAGAAGATGCTCAACGCCGCATGATAATGGTGACAGTGAAAGACGAACAAGGCGATCCTGTTACCATTATCAACGGATACTTTCCTCAAGGTGAGAACCAAAGTCACGAGCTAAAATACCCGGCGAAACGCAAGTTTTATAAGGATTTGATGGGCTATTTAGACGCTCATCATACGCCAGACGACAAAGTCATTGTCATGGGAGACGTAAACATTTCCCATACCGACAAAGACATTGGTATAGGCGAAGCTAACGCTAAACGTTGGTTAAAGACTGGCAAATGCAGCTTTTTACCAGAAGAACGCGAGTGGCTAAACCGCGTATTTGACTGGGGTTTCAACGACAGCTTCAGAAGCTTATTCCCAGACACAGACGACCAATACTCATGGTTTGACTATCGCTCAAAGGGGTTTGATGATAACCGTGGCTTACGTATCGATTTGGTGTTAGGCACTGCTGCTGTTCATGCCACACTCAAAGATGCGGGTATAGATTATGAGCTTCGCGGTATTGAAAAACCCTCAGATCACGCACCTATTTGGGCAACGTACTAGTAATGTACTGCATGTTGGTTAGTTAACTTATGACTACTATTCAGTGGCTTTGCTTAGTGCTTTACGCGTTTGTTGTGATAGGCGTACTTACACAAATATCACTCAAAGGACTAGCCGCTGATAAGCAACAGCAACACCTGGTATTCGGCACTGCCGCAGTATTGTTTTTATTTTGGGTATTACGTGTGGGTATTCACGATGGCCTTGATGTGCATTTTCTTGGCTTAAGTGTGGTCACTCTATTACTCGGATTCCGATACAGTGTCATTGCCGGAACACTGACTCTCATAGGGATTTCGTTTGTGGGTGGAACGCCACTTTCAGAAATTGCGGTACAAGGGGTGTTTAGCGTACTGGTGCCCATAGGGTTTACTTACTTAGTATACATGCTCGCGTTCCACAAAATTCCTCGGCACCTTTTTGTTTACATATTCATTTGTGCGTTTTTCCCAGGCGCGCTAACGATCGCACTTAAAACTGCTTTTCTTGGCGGCTACTATTGGGCTTCAGATACTTATACTTGGGATGTAATACGAGATAGTTACATCATGCTTATCCCGCTTTTAGTATTTCCAGAGGCGCTACTAAACGGCATGGCCGCCACGCTACTCGTTATTTATCGCCCTCATTGGATGTATACTTTCCACGACAAATTTTATCTCGATGGCAAGTAGGAAGCCCAACATTTCTAGTTCAAGTGGCAGCACATACTAATCAACACTAAACTGCGCTAAAAATTAACAAACGGATAAAATAACCCCCTCTGAAAAGAGGGGTTTGAGAACGGGCAGAATGTTAGTGTAATCCAATTTACGCTAATGAATTTATTCTTTAAATAATATGTCCATAACGTCGGCAAGTTCGTGCTTACCTTCGCGGATTTCTTCTTCAGATAACCCTGCAATTTCATGAGGAAACACCAGCCATTCGTCACTTTCATTCACATAATAATCAGGAACGATTTCAGTTTTGTTGTTCGCTGGTTTGTACCAAGGGCAAGCAATTCGAATGTCCTTTGGCATGTTCAAACGCATTAACTTTCGAACTTGTTTAATAAGCGCATCTACACTTCTTCCTGAGTCGAAAACATCGTCAACGATAAGTAGCTTATCGTCAGCATTGGCATTCTCCACTAGGTAGTGCAAACCATGCACGCGAATTTCCTTCGACTGCTTGTTGATACCGTAATAAGAAGACGTTCGCACTGCGATGTGGTCTGTAGAGGTATTCTTGAACTCAAAGAACTCTTGAACTGCAATACCGATAGGAGCACCGCCACGCCAAATACCTATGATAAAATCGGGACGAAAGCCATCGTCATACACTTTCGACGCAAGGCGAAAAGAGTCTTGAAGCAGGGATTGCGAAGTAATAAAATTTTTGTTCATGTCGAACCACTGGCTTGAATATAAAAGATCGGGAGTATAGTGAATTTCCGCTAAATTTGCACGGTCTATTCGTTTTGTAATGCCGTTGCGGGGTTGATTTTCATCGCTTTTCTCGCCGGATAAATACTTGCACAAATGCAGAGTAACAATGAAAGGATCGTCACTCCAGCTATTTGCAGTGGATTTAATACAACGGGAAGCCCTGCCCCTTCAGCCGACAGGCCTAAATTTACGCCCATTGCGCTCAAAATACCGTTAAGGCTTAGCGCCAGCGCAACACCCAAGAACAAACCTATCACTGTACCTTTAATACCATTAAATAACCCATTGAGAATAAAGATCCACATTATCACCGGCGCTGGCATACCTTGAGTTTGAAGCACGGCGATATCTCCTTGTTTTTCAGACACTACCATTACCAACGCAGATACTATGTTAAATGCTGCCACGGCAATGACCAAAAGCAACATCATAAACATCATGTTCTTTTCCATTTTTACTGCATCAAATAAAGGGCCCTGTCTTTCACGCCATGTATTAACACTGGCACCTTCAAATGCGGGTTGTTGATTAAGTTCATCTACCGTATTTTGATACTCAAAAGCATCCGCCAAGAACAGTCGCTGTGATGCAACGTAGCTATTGGGTTTGCGTAACAGTCTGCGAGCATCATCTAAATGCACATAAATAACGCTACTATCTAACTGAGACCCCACATCAAATAGCCCAGTAATGGTAAATAATCGCTGGCTAGGCATTCGCCCAAAAGGTGTATAAACACTCGCACCACCTGTCATAACACGCACTTTATCTCCAATGCGTATTTTCAATTGGGTGGCTAGTGCGTTACCAATAATAACGTTGAACTGCCCGGGGGAAAGCGAATCAAATTGACCAAAGCGCATACTATTCGCCACAAGGGTATTCTTCGCCATAGTTTCAGGAAGTACGCCTTGAATTTGTACGCCCCTTAACGCTTTTCTCGATTGTGTTAACGCCTCTGCTTCCAAAAACGGCATGGTATCCACCACACCAGGTAACGCCGACGCGTCTTCAGAGATCGAACTATCCTCATTGCTTACTACAATATGAGGTACTATGCCCAAAATACGTTGTTTGAGTTGTGCTTCAAACCCGTTCATCACTGACACAACAACAATAAGAGACATTAACCCAAGTGCGATACCCGCCACAGAAAAGCGGTTAATAAACGACACAAAACTGTTGTGTTTGCCCGACCGGGCATAACGAAAGGCAATAAAAGCAGAAAGCGGATAGAACATATAATTCAGTCGTTTAACCTTTTTTGTGCACCCTGAACAAAACACAGAGGATGACGGAAGGATCCCAAAATAGTAAAGTGCGTATACTACGTGTAAGCTACTGGCCGTACAAGATAAGTGGTAATCAATACAATGGATAACTTAACGTTAGAACAAAAAAAGGCGCAATTTGAAGAATACTTCATGATTGCTCACGGTATTAATGTGAACGTGACGCCTTGCAGCAACGATTTTGAGTTACCAGACGTAGACGACTTAGAAACTGCCATGCCCTACGCATTCAGAATTGCCAGTGAAATGGCAACCATCGAAGCTCAAGCCCTTCGCCCCCTTCGTCATTTAAGCGACCATGCCGAAACACTCGCGGAATACCTCAACCATCAAGCCCGTAAAATTGACTTGATGATGTCGTTTATTCTTCACCAACAGGACGACGAAAAATACCGTTATCAAACCAGCAAGTTTGGCGGTGGCGGAGTTGTTATCACCTCAACATCTCCCATGAATATTGGAGACAATGTTGAGTTAAAAGTCTTCTTAGATTCCGAAGCAGCCGCCATTTTTTGCTTCGGTGAAGTAATTACTTGCGACCAAGAGCAAGATGATTACCATATAGCCTTTATTTTTAACCGTATTAGAGAGCAGGATCAGGAACTTCTTGTACGCGCAAGCTTACACCTACAAACACAACAACTACGTAAACGCGCAAAAGACAAAAAGTCATAACACTGCTTATTAATTGCCTACACAACACTGTTACGGGACCACATGACAGCCAATCTACTCGCATTGCCGCTACCCACGGCAAAATCGACAGCGAATTTTCAGGACCACCAGCACTGGGGGCAAATTCAGGGAAGTAGCCTTGCGCTGTGTATTAGTCAGGCGCAAAAACAATATCAAGGGCCTATTGTATTGGTTACCGCAGATACGCCATCTGCGCTTAAAATCGAAAAAGAGCTTGCGTTCTTTAACGAGAGCGATGCCTCGCCAGTTGTGTTATTCCCCGATTGGGAAACCTTGCCTTACGATAATTTTTCACCGCACCAAGATATTGTTTCTCAGCGTTTAGAAACCCTATTCCGTTTTACCCAACAAGGCCACGGCGTATTTATTGTACCGGTAAATACACTAATGCAACGTTTGGCTCCCACAGATTATTTAGCTAAATACCTTTTAATGCTAAATAAGGGTGATGTGTTAGACCGAGACCAGTTCAGAAGAAACTTGGAGCAAGCGGGTTACTTGCACGTAAGCCAAGTTATGAGCCACAGTGAGTTTTCGATACGTGGCAGTATTATTGATTTGTACCCTATGGGCAGTAACAAACCGTTTCGAATTGACCTATTCGATGATGAAGTGGATTCCATCCGCTATTTTGATACTGAATCCCAACGTTCAGGTGAAGCCGTCGATAAAATTCGCCTGCTGCCCGCACGAGAGTTCCCCACCGACAAGTCTGCGCTGAGTTTATTCCGACAAAACTTTTTGTCCCACTTTAATGCCAGCAATGCCAGCGAGTCGGTATTTTCTCAGGTCAGTAAAGGAACTATGCCCAGTGGCGTCGAGTATTATTTGCCGCTGTTTTTTGAGCAAACCGCCACACTGTTCGACTATATGCATGCCAATAGTCTGTTAATGCTTCACGGCGATATTGAAGAAGCGAGTAATTTCTTCTGGGCGGATATTCAAGAGCGTTACGAACAACACAGGTACAATACCGCTCGTCCATTACTAGCACCCGACCAACTGTTCTTGCCAGTAAACACACTCTTTGGTGAGTTAAAGCAATGGCCAAGAGTGTCGCTTCATGCTGATCCTATTGAAAACAAAGCGGGAGCAAACAACCTAGGTTGCGACAAACTCACCGACATCGCCATTAATTCTCAGAAGAAAGTACCTGCTGAACTCCTTCAACAAGCAGTGTCTAGTGCGAGCATGCGAGGCGCAAAAGTACTCTTTTGTGCAGAAACCCAAGGCCGACGAGAGGGTCTACTTTCTATTCTACTTAAAGCGGGTATAAAGCCGACACCCGCAGAATCTTTCAATGATTTTATTGCCAGCCACGATCCCATAGGTATTACCGTGGGTATGGTAGAGCACAGCTTTCGTTGGCAAAGCGATGAAGGCGAATTGCTCTTCATTACTGAAACGGAACTTTTAGGGCATAAAGTTAGTCAGCGTCGTTTGCGAGACAAGCGCTCGACAACCGATGAAAGTGCTATTATCCGCAACCTTGCAGAGCTGTCTATCGGTCAGCCAGTGGTTCACTTAGACCATGGTGTAGGACGTTACCTTGGCTTACAAACACTGGATGCTGGTGGCGTTACTACCGAGTATTTGTGTATTGAATACGCCAAAGGCGCTAAGTTGTATGTGCCCGTAGCTTCACTGCACTTTATTTCCCGTTACACCGGTGGTGATACCGACCATGCGCCAGTGAACTCGCTGGGTTCCGATGCTTGGCGCAAAGCTAAAGAAAAAGCGGCACAAAAAGTACGTGACGTAGCCGCCGAACTTCTAGATGTTTACGCCCGCCGAGCGGCTAAGCCAGGTTTCAAATACACGATTCAATGGGAAGACTACCAACGCTTTGCTGACAGCTTCCCTTTTGAGGAAACACCTGATCAGTTGCAAGCCATCAACGCCGTTATTCAAGACATGGGTAGCGACAATGCGATGGACAGGTTGGTGTGTGGTGATGTGGGCTTTGGTAAAACCGAAGTTGCCATGCGAGCAGCTTTCTTAGCCGCCAACCAAGGTAAACAAGTCGCTATCCTTGTTCCCACTACCCTATTGGCTCAGCAACACTATGAAAACTTTAAAGACCGCTTTGCCAACTGGGCATTCGAAATAGAAGTAATGAGTCGCTTTGTCAGCGGTAAAGCGCAAAAAGACGTGATGCACCGCATCAGTGAAGGCAAAGTTGATATTGTCGTGGGCACGCACAAATTACTTTCTGGTGAGCTCAACTTCAGTGACCTCGGATTAGTCATTATTGATGAAGAACACCGCTTTGGTGTTCGTCAAAAAGAAAAGCTGAAATCTCTTCGCGCTGACGTAGACATTCTCACATTAACTGCAACGCCAATTCCACGAACACTGAATATGGCGTTATCGGGAATGCGCGATCTGTCGATAATCGCCACCGCACCAGCGCGAAGACTATCGATAAAAACCTTTGTTCAGCAAAGAGATAAAACCGTAATTCGCGAAGCCATCATGCGTGAAATCCTTCGCGGTGGGCAAGTATACTTCCTTCACAATGAAGTCGACACCATCGCAAAAACCGCTGAGGAAATTGCTGAGATTGTACCCGAAGCACGCATAGCCATTGGTCATGGTCAAATGCGCGAGCGCGAATTAGAAAGCGTCATGAGTGATTTCTACCACCAGCGTTATAACGTGCTTGTGTGTACCACCATTATCGAAACAGGTATCGACGTCCCCACCGCCAACACCATTGTCATGGACAGGGCCGACCATTTAGGGTTGGCACAATTGCACCAATTGCGAGGTCGTGTTGGACGTTCTCATCACCAAGCTTATGCCTATTTGTTGACACCACATCCTAAGCGAATGACAAAAGACGCAGTTAAACGTCTGGATGCTATTTCAAACTTAGAAGACTTAGGCGCGGGCTTCGCGCTGGCTACCCATGATCTTGAAATTCGTGGTGCGGGCGAACTCTTAGGAGACGATCAATCAGGCCAAATCGCGAGTATCGGTTTTAGTTTGTATATGGACATGCTAGACCAAGCGGTTAAGGCACTAAAAGAAGGCAAAGAGCCATCGCTGGACGAAGCCATTGCCAGCCAAACGGAAGTAGAACTGCGTATCCCCGCCCTTCTACCGGATGATTACATCGCCGATGTAAACACCAGACTATCCTTGTACAAACGCCTAGCAAGTTGCCAGAATCAGGATGATATTGATGAGTTCCAGGTGGAGTGTATAGACAGATTTGGACTACTCCCACCACCGACAAAAAATCTAATTAATGTGGCAGAATTAAAGATTCATGCCAGTAACTTAGGTATTTTAAAAGTAGACTTAACCGCCCAAGGCGGTACCATTGAATTTAAAGAAACCACCAAGGTTGATCCGGGCTTTATCATTCAATTGGTTCAAACCAAACCCAATACTTTCAAGTTCGAAGGTAGTTTAAAACTTAGAGTAGTTAAGGCCACCAAAACTGCTGAAGAGCGGATTAACTTCATTAGAGAATTGTTGAGCGAGTTTGCAAAGGAGTCGCGCTAGCATGCCATTCAAAGGGACGGGAAACAAAATCAAAGCATTAGTAATCAGTGTTATGGCAAGTTTTATTTGTTGCGCCGCCGATGCTAATGACGATTGGTGGTTCGATGTTGAAGTGATAGTGTTCAAGCGAGATATATCTTTGTCCCAATTGGATGAGCAATTTCAGCTTGCTGACTCCTTATCACCCTACACAGACACCGAAGATTTAATCTCAGCACGATTACAACCAGATATTGCTTGGCTGAAACAAGGGTTGGAGACTTGTGATGCACCTCCCTTCCCTCGTTGGCCTGAGTTCTCATCACTACCCGAACCGGAAAAAGAGGACGATACAACATCAGTAAGTGACTCAACAGCGGAACAAAATACTGATGGAATAATTCCTTCTGATGGTACATTGCTATCCGATACAGAGGCAGAGCAACCCTTTGTAGCTGAAAACGCTGCTCCTACAAGCGAAGGGCTATTACCATCAAGTGAGGACGAATTACTTTCCAGTGACACCCAACTAATTAGCGATCCAGTGTCGGACGTGATAGACACACTAGAAAACCTTCCTGAGCCCCTTGTATTCCCAGACGAGCAACAAATTGCCGACTATTGGCTGGACGCATTTTGGCTTCCTCGAAACGCCGATGGTGTGCGTGAATATCAGTCACCAGTCACAGTATCACCTATCAAAACCTGCCGAACGGAAACGCCATGGCTAACGTTTGAGAATAACCAATGGATTCAGAATACGCCTTATCACTATATTCCGTTACCCGAATACCTTGCGGTGGTACAGGAAGGAGTTGATTGGAAACGCCATCCACGAGCCCACTTACTTAGTTCTGAATCATTTGAGCTAGAAAGCTTATCCAGACAAATTCGCCAACAGCGCGCGCTCACACGCCTACTGCATACTACTTGGCGACAACCAGTAGCATTTGGTGAAGACAATGCTTTCAAAGTAAGACTATTTGGCGGGCACGATCTTGGTTTGCAATTTAATTTAGACGGGCAACCACACCCAGAGCCTCCCCCAATGGTGATTGAGCTTCCTTTGATAGGTCAAGAGAGTGATGCATCAACAAGGCTGAATAATGGCGAACTAATTGGTATTCAAGAGCTTACAATTTTCGATCGAATTAATGACCGACTAACCTCACCAACGCCTGTGTCGCTGAATGCGCTAATGCACGGAAGTAACAACAGCGATATAGAAGGTGAAACTGACAACGGATATAGCTATAAACGTCCAGACGCTATTTGGGAAGTCGATGGCTATTTGAAAGTATTTTTAAAGTACATCAATTCTGTACCTTACCTTCACATCGACAGCGAAGTCTCTCTGCGCATCCCTCAATCGTCACAGGTTAACGCTCCAGATGCAGAGACAGAATCACTAGCGACCTTAGTTTCCATTCCCTTCAGCGAGCAACGGCGGGTTATTAGTAAACAGCTACATTACTTTGACCATCCACTGTTCGGAATGGTAGTAGAAATCAGAAGATATCGTCGTCCAGCCGAACCAGAACATAGCCACGAGTAAACTCAGTTAACGCCTTCTCATTTGCTCGAACAAAGAAGGCTCCCAAGGCCGCATCGCCATAAGTAACCCGGTGTGGATCCTATCTTCTATAGGGAGTCTGGCATCCTCTTCATTTAATGCTGCCGCCTCTTTAGTGAGTGTATTTAGCTTACGTTGAATAATGTCTAGGGAGCTTTGCGAATAGCGGCCACGAAGGTAAAAGCGAAACATCCATTGTTCGTTCTTTTTTGGTGCCATAAACTTCACCATTACCTCCTGTTCCATAAAACGCTCAAGAGGTCCATGGGGGATCCAACGAAAATCTTGGGTAAGTAAGAGTCGATAGCGATTCCCCGGCAAGAAATCAATTAATCGCAAGCTATCTAACTTAGCCATCAATTGTATTCCTTCATGCTCACTGACATTGTAATGACTCAGAATATCATCAAACGCCCACCCATCTCTCACGCACACCGCCACTAATAAAAGCTTTGGATTACTCAAGAGTTCATATTCTTGTGCTTCCGTTAGCTGCTCCAATTGGGGCTCCTGTTGAGCAACTTCAATAAATACGTCGCTCAATGTCATACCCAACACATCACAAATCTGTTCTAAACGCTCAAGGGTAAAGCTATTGTGGGAAAAACAACGTTTCACACTTGCTTCACTAAGTTCCAGTCTAGATGACAAGGTTTTATAGGTAATACCCCGTTGTTTGAGGTGAAGCTTAATCACATGTATTGCGGCTCTAATTTGACTCATAGTATTAAATATTTATACCTTGGGTACTGAAATATACTACAAAAAAGGTAATAGTTTACATTTTTCATACCTAGGTCTAGTGTTGAATCAACTTCAGTGAAAAGGAATGAAACATGAATAAACGACTTATTGCTTTACTAGTGGCTGGGATCAGCCTAAATGCCATTGCCGATGATTCTGTCGATCACAGTCAAACCGCGAGCAAACACAGCGTACTTGCCAGTGTAGAAGGCACATCAACCGCAGTGTCTGTTGCAAGTGCCGTTTACGCAGCACCTGTAATTGTTGGAACCTTAGTTACCGTGGCAGCCCTTGAAAGCGTCGATAGTGCAATTGACGAGTCGCACAGCAGTTTGGCGGAAGAGAGACCTGCGCCGTTGCAGTTAACAGACACCGTAATTACTCGCGATCCTCCGCCGTCAAAAGCTATGAATGAGTCTAGCGAAATCAACGATAACTAACGCTCGTTAAAAGGAATTATTATGCGCTTTGTCATTGCCTTTATCATATCATTGCTTGCTTTCCCCACTATTGCTGGCAGCCAGGCAACTGCTGAACCTAGCTTTACACCAGAGACCATTATTGAGTTTTCTAAAAAAGTAGAGCAATACGCTGCAAATCAAGGCGCTTATGCGTTTATTATTGGCCGAACTGGTCGGCCAGAAAGTGATCTACCAAAAGGAATTAAATATACCCATACCGCGGTGGCGATATACTCAAGCATCCAACTAGATAATGGCGACACTGCCTATGGATATGCCATTCACAACCTATATCAAAGAGCGAATGACATGGGCA
>JALUXV010000483.1 GCA_027013165.1 Alteromonadaceae bacterium | reverse complement strand
CAGAATCTCTGCAAAAAATGGCAGGCTGCGCAATAGCGACACGCCGTAGGCATCGGAATTTTCAGTCCGGAAGGCGAGATAGTGGCTGCGGCTGCGATCCAGTTCGATGAAGTTTTTATCATCCATGAAGGAGGCGCGAATATTGGTTGGGGTGCGGTGCTGGAGAATCTGCGCCACTTTTTCGCTGTTGTGCGGCTCGAACTGGGCATAAGCCTGCTGTTTCGGATCGTAGTACCAGCCCAGATGCCCATTATCTTTGCGCGCAAAATGGATGGCTTTGGAATCCGCTACATTGAGCCGGAAAATGCCGGATTCATTAATCAGGTGCTCGGAAATAGAAAAGCCCTGCTCATGCACTTCATCGCGCTTGGCGTGGGTGTATGCAGGCAACCCGTGCTGATTATCGCCCACCTGAACTTCTTTGGCGAAGCGATTGAGCTCTTCAACAACGGCCTGATTGCTGCCGGTGATGGTTGGCACACCATCGAGCATGACATAGACATCAATGGCGGCATCCAGCATCGGGATGGCTTCACGCAAGGCTTCATACAGGCCGGGAATAATTGCCTGGCGCACCTGATTGCGAAACAGATCACTCCAGACGCCCTGCCCCTGACCTTCGCGCGGGACAAGCTCCCCGACAGACTCAGCATGGGCTGATGACACCGGCTTTTCAGCCGTGCCCATGTTGATGATATTGCTCTGAGTTTCCGCCATGGTTGCGCTTTGTAGCAGGCAAGAGCGCAAACGATAATAAAAACGCTTGCGCTAAGTCAAAGGCATTTCACCACGAAGAGCACAAAGGAAAGTCAAAGGCGAACCGCGAATGGACACGAATTGGCACGAATAGATCAAAAGCATTTGATTTTTAATTCGTGGAATTCAGGTGTGGTAAAGCTAGCCCTTATTTCAGCGTATGAATATATACTCGTCTCTGCCAGAAACTCGCAGTCATCAACCGTCAGGACAAGCGAATGATGCCCCAGCGACACACCCATGGCTTGCGCATAATCCATGACTGCCCGTGCCGCGCTCCGCCTGCTCTCAACGTTTTCTGTTTCACACAGCACACCATCAGGCATTTTCCTCACTAAACTGTCAATTTTCATAACAACTCCTGTTTGCCTTTGATCTATTCGTGAAAATTCGTGGCTGGGTTTTTATCTTTGGTTTGGTTTGGATACTGCATCGTCAACTGTCCATCCGGCTTTAATTCGGTGGCTAATTGTTCCGCGCGTTAGCCCAAGTCTCTTGCACCATTGCGCTTCTGTCATTGTTTTACCAAAAGCCGAGATTGCCCTGTTTGTTCTTCGGTTATTGGACTGTGTTGTTTGCGATGCCCATCTACAATTTTTAGGCTCATAATTCCCATTGACATCAATACGATCAAGCGACTCGCGTTTGGATGGTTCCCCCATATCTTCAAGAAAAGCCGAAAAATCATTAAGCCATCTATCGCAAACTCGAATCCCTCGGCCCCCATAGTTATGGAAACCACAAAAGTTTTTGTCATAGCATCTTGACTTCATGCCTACCCAAGCCCTGTAGACTTTGCTCCGTGCATATCCGTGTTTTGGTTTATGTAGCCCAAGGTCTTCTCTCCTTTTACATCCACAACTTACAGTTTTTCCAGTCTTGAAGTTGTGGGCCATAACGTGCACAGTCTCTCCGCAATCACACACACACTCATAAACCCATCGCCCGGGCTTCCTATAGATATTCACGATAACAAGCCTGCCGTTCCTGTCTCCTGAATTAAGCTTCGGTGGTTCCGGTTGTCGCACACTCATGTCCACCCTTCCAGTTTGTTGCGTTCAGCACGATATACCATCGCATTGAGCATGCGTGCTGGTGGAAGTTCTACCATTGTGAACATCCGGTCAGCTCCAAGAATTTCTAGCACGCGCTGCGTATTGCGCACGCCTATGTTTTCGATGAGTTGATTAATCATGTTTGGTTGGTCTGTTGTTTGTGACATAGTGTGTCTCCGTTGATTTTAGAATTGGCATAAATGCCGGGTGCTTCTAACCGTCAACGAACGGCTCTGGATATTCCCCGTCAGGGTGTTGTATTCACCAGAACACCCGGCGGATATAATCCGCGCAGGCATAAAAAAACCACGATGTCGGTCGCGGATGCCGCGTTGAAGGGTTAGAAGCCCTGCCGTGATTGTAGTCACCTCCTTGATGCTCCGCAAGCAAAAGCGTCATGTTGCCCGTAATCGTTCAGCACAAGATTGAGCATAAGCTGCCGATCTGAGTCTATAATGTGATCGTCCACGGTGGCGAAGGTGCGGAAGCGGGGGCCTTGTTTGTAGGTGTGCGATGGATAATACAGCGACAGTTCGGGATCAACCGGGTATTGCATGCGGCGGCGTTGCATGGTCATGACCAGCAGATCGGTGGATAGTTCCTTGCCGTTTTGGCGGATGGGTTTGCCGGTCTTTTCGTCGGTGATGACATCGCCGTTCATATCCACGGCATCATAGCCGCCGCCGAAAGCGTAACCCGAAAGCCGCATGGCAAAATTGCGATCCTGATAGCGATCTTCGTTGGCCAGCATGCCGATGACTACGGTTCCCGCATTGCCCGGATCAGCTCCCCAGGCGGCGCGTTCGGCATCGGGATCGAGTAGCAAATCAATGGCGCGGATGAATTCGCACTGGTGGCGATATTCGCAGCCCTTGATCTGGATGCGGGTGTGCATGCGCAGGGTGTCGCCGCGTTTGATCTTGACCATGATTTCGGTCGGGTCGCGGGTCTGCCCCAGATCGGCACCGGCATAATTGTCGCCACGCGGCATATCGGCAAACGCGCCAAACACAATCCGCTCAATCGAATCGCGGCAATCATCCTGCCGTTCCCAATTGGACAACGGCTCGAAGCGTTCCCAGATCACCACTTCACGGCCTGAAATGCGGTTGCCCTCCATAATCGCCTCAAAGCGGCACAGCTCCAGCGTGACCTGCCCATCCTTGGCATCCACCATCACCTTCAACCGCCGATACTCCGGCACATCCACCACACACGGCCCAAACGTAGCCCACGGGAATACGGATGAGGCTGCGTCTCCCCACGCTCCCATCACATTTCTCTGATAGCCGGCAGAATCAATGCCGCCATAGAGCTTGATGAAATACTTGCGGCGATCTTCATTCCAAAAAGGCTCGGGCATCAATGTTTTTTTCCACGACCATCGCACCGTTGGAGGCCGACCCTTGCCTGTGTAGCCGTTCGGATAACGGCGTTTAAACTCATCAAAAGCCATGGCTGATTGGCACATGCGGAAAAATTCGCAGGAGCGATCCCCATCTGGCACAGAATAGATGCGGCTGGTCGCCTCCGGCTTCATGGCGCGGTGAAATTCGGAGAACACCACCGGGTTTTTCACTTTGGTCGCCTCATCGAAAAAGGCAAAGCCATTCAAATGCACCCCACGAAAGGCATTACCGTCTGATCCTGCCGGACGGAAGAATATCCATGTGTTGGTGTTGAACTCCATCATCAGATGGTTGTTCTCGTAGCGCATCCAGCGTTTGCCTTTGTTCAACCGCGTAATGGCCTGCAAGTCGGGATTCAGATCGACCTGCTCCTCAATGGCTCGGGATATTTCGCCCAGGTGCGACGTGAGCGGCGCAGCCACCATATGCACAGGCTTGCGCAACCGCCCGCCGTGCCCGGTGAAAGCCGACCACAGCAACAGGCTTAAAATATTCTGAGTTTTCCCAACTTCAGCCCCGCACTCAAAGATAGCATCGCCGGAGGTGTAGTCTGCGGCTTCCACTTGGTAATCCCAAAAGTTATAAGGCTTTCCAGAATCCGGCTCTGTGAGGTAAGCATTCACAAACAGCGATGGCCGCTGGGTGGTAAGATAAAGCTGAAACTCATCCAGTGTCACCGGCTCACCGTGCGCATCGAGGCAGTTGCCATTGGCCATCATCTCGAATCCCCAGCCTCGCTTGGCCAGTTCATCAAGCAGGATGGGCTCGGGGATGATGATATCAGGCATTAATGCGCCTCTTCGAATATGGCCGTCTATTGCTTAGTTGGGTTAAAGAATCAGTCCATCGGCAGTTTTCTTTTGAATAACCTTTTTCATTGTTAATGCGATCAAGAGAAAGTTTTTTGTCCGGTTTGTCTCCCATGTCAGCATAAAAACACTCAAATGAATTAATCCATTCTTTGCACACTGTTATTCCACGACCGCCATAGTTTTTGTATTCCTTGCAGTTCGGATTTGTGCATCGCTCTTTCATGTGCTTCCAAGCTCTATACTCGACAGTACGTGATTTTCCGTGCGTCGTGAGGCGACTGCGTGCATCTTCGGCTAGAGTGGCCTTATCAACTTTGCACCCGCAACTTGTTTTGCCGCCGTTGATAATGTTCAGTGCCAATGCCTGAATTGTTTTTCCACATACGCAGCGGCAAATGAGCATAGTTTTTTTTCTATACCTATATCGCGGCTTGATAACTGTTAAATATCCAAAACGCTGCCCTGAAATTAAGTGATATGATCGGGCACTGATATTGCTTATGCATCTGCCACAGGATTTAGTTTCCTTGAACTGGCTTGATTGAAGAATAGTTTCAACACCACACTCGCAACGGCACAACCACAACACTGAACCATATTTATTTTTCCCATGTTCAGAAATGACTGATAGCCGACCAAAAACGCTGCCAGATAAATCTTTTTTCTTGGAGTCACTTTTCATATCAAGCGGCCTTGTTGGTTGCTGTATGGGATACCTCCAGTGAAACTTGCGTGCTTGCTTGCCCTCAGTCTTTCGAGGTAGCGAGCGCGGACGGTGTTATGCACCTGATTGCAGATGGATAGATTGTCTTTCCAGTGTGTGTGGCAAGCCACAGCGATGGAGAGTGAGTGATATGCTTCGCCCAGTTCGGGATCGCGGTCATTATCAATGCAATCTGGATCGTCGGCATCAACAAGGCGGCTCTCGATGACTTCCAGCGCAAAGCACATTAGCTGATAATGGTATAGGGGTAGCGTTGTGAATTTCCCGTTCAGTTCCTCATATTTGAAAGGCAGAGGCATGGGAATGAATTTGTTTTTCTTGTGTTTTTTGTGTGATTTTGCCATGGGGGTGGCTCCTTCTGGTAGAATGTATCTACCGTCAGGGCTGCTAAACACTGGCGGCAGACCGTACGAGGTTAGCAGACTGGAACCAGAAGAACCCAGCAGGCTTGCGCCTCCTCGCACGATCCACCATAGGGTGAAAAGTGAAACAGACACAAAAAAAGCCGCGCTCATAAAAGCGGGCTTGCGTCCGCTTCTAGTTTCCAGGCTGCTAAACCCGGTCGGGACTATTGCCCCAACAGGCGCTATTGTAGGCTGTGACTGTTTTTTCTGCAAGGGGGTGTCATGGAAACTGTAACAATTCCGCGCTGGCTGTTCGATGCGATGCTGGCTTATTTTACCACCAAACCGATGAGCCTGACCTGCCGAAAGCTGGCTACTGCCTTGCAATCTGTGAAAAATAAAGGGGGTGCGTAAATGGGTATTCTTAAGTGGTTGCTTGGTGGAAAAGCAAAACAACAGCCGGATGAAATAGTTGTTGAAATCGAAGTGAAAAGAATCACATCTCCAGCACAACACAGAGCAAAAAAGAAGAAGCCTCTCCATGAAGCAGCGCCGCCCAAATGCCCACACTGCAAACATCAGTTTGAGAAGATGCCGAGAGCAAAGCGAAAGTGTCCAGCCTGCAAGGAAGTGGTGCTGCCTCGATGCTCCCCGTCCGGCAAGGTAAAACGACTGGTCACCGAAGAACAGGCGGATAAGTGGGCTGTTGAAATAAATCTGAAAGAGGCTGCCGCATTCAACCGCCAACAATGGCGAGACTTTCGCGGCGAAATTAAGGCAGGAT
This sequence comes from Alteromonadaceae bacterium, assembly GCA_027013165.1. Classification (GTDB taxonomy): domain Bacteria; phylum Pseudomonadota; class Gammaproteobacteria; order Enterobacterales; family Alteromonadaceae; genus Alteromonas. Next base: position 2,429 of record JALUXV010000483.1, on the reverse strand, counting down.
ATATCCGCGACTCGTTTGACTTTGTGCCTGCATCGGATTGCTGCGACCAATGCAGAGAGATCGCCCGAAAGAATCCATACGGGCTGGATAACCTGCCCCAGCCTGTCACCAACACTCATCCTTTCTGCCGTTGCTGCGTTACCCCTCATATCTAGCCCCCCCTTAAATCCATCACTGTGACCGGGAACGCGCCCGGCCCCTTTTTGTGCGCTTCGACATAGCGGCTGCGCTGCACCTGGAACAACTGCCGCTGGGCGTAGGGCGTGAAGGCATGCCGCCAATAGACATGCCGAACCACGCCGCGCCAGCCCGTGAGCCGATGCACATCAGCCGCCGATACATGCCCGCGAACCACAATCCGCTCATGCGTGCGTAGCAGAATCTTGCTCTTCACCCTTCAACTCCCTTATGTATCGTTCGGCTTTGGCTTCTAGTATTTCCACGGCTTGTTCGGCAATGCTGCCATCGGGGAAGATCAGGTGGTTGCCTTTGAGCTGCTCGATCTTCGGGCGGATCATCTGGATATGGATGCCAGCCACGGCGGCCAGCTCCTGGGCATCATACTCCACACTCGACCAGAGCCATTGCCAGGCGGCATTATCGGATTCGGGCAGCGGGTCGGTCGGCTTGGCGCGGGTGACAATAATCCGCTGCCAGGCAATCAGCACCTTCTGCGCCAGTTCATCATCCAGAATCGGCAGCACATCCATCACCTGGCCTTTCGCCTTCATCGCTTCGAGCGTGGTTTGGTAGATTTCAGTCATAATCACAAACCCCACAATCTTGCACCGCAGAGGACGCAAAGGACGCAGAGGAAAACCTTAAAGCATGGAAATGGCGGGCGCGCTTCGTCAATAATGCGCTTCAATGGCAGATGAGGAACCCGCGAAACCACATCATCACCATAAAGACTTTGACTTTCCCCTGCGTCCTTTGCGTCCTCTGCGGTGAAAGGGTTTTGACTTTGGTTTGTCATTTCACTACCTCTGCGTCGATTGGATTTGAATTATTACCGGAGAGCGGGCCAAGGCGGTTCATCAGGCGGCGGGTGATGGCGGCGGCGGTTTCGGCTTCTTCGGCTTCGGTGCCTGCCTTTTGTTGCGATTGCGGCGTGGCAAGGAATTCGGGCAGGTTGATGCCGAGCTTGTCGATCACCTTGATCAGGTTGTTGATCTGCGGATTATCGACCGTCTTGCTGCCGATGATGTTGCCATCCTTGTTGATCATGTACTCTTCCACATTGATGCCGCGCGACTGGATGTCCATAAACATCTGATGCGCCAACGCCTGCATCATGCCCATATTGGCGGCGGCGATGGCGTTCAGTTTGGTGGTGTCGCCGCAGTCCATGGCCTGGATGATCGCCTCAACGGTTTCCTCCATCATTTCCCAATCGGCCACGTCCAGACACTTGCCGCCGGGGCGGGTCTTGCCCTGCAACACAAACACGCAGGTGTTGAACTTCTCGCAAGTGGAAAAACACGGCTTGCCGCGCAGATGCGCCTTCATCTTGGTAGCAAAGCCGCCATGCTTAAACGCATTCAGCGAAGATGCAGCCTTGCCCTTCTCCGTCTTCGGCCCCGTCGATTTTTTGCACGCATCCCGCCGCTGCTTCAACTCCGCCTGAGTCAAAGGCGTGCCAGGGATGCGGCCTTTGCCGCCTTTTTTGCTCATGCAATCAACCTCACTTGCTTTTGCATATCCATGCATTGCTGATTTAGCCACACCACTTCGGTTTTTAACTCAGTCCCTCGGTGCGATGACATCCGAGATCTGGTTGTGTGCATGCGCCAGCCGGTCAATAGGTCGCGATACAAGTCAGACGGGTAGCCACATAAAACGACAGCCCCTTCCACGCCTTGCAGGACATCAAGCAGTTCGGCGTGGTCGGACTCCGTCATTTCGTGTCTGTAACACTTTGACCCGCAGGCGTTCCGTGTTGATGCCAGATAAGGCGGATCAACCAGATGCAGCGTGTTTTCATCATCGTGATTTTTAATCAGTCGAGCTGCTGTAATATTTTCGATGATGACACCCTCAAATCTCGCTCCGAATTTTTGAATTTCGTCAGGATATCTGCTCCACAAATGCGCGGCAGTGCCGGATCTCCTGGAATCGCTTCGGAATCCTGTCTTGCCCTTCGTGGCACCCGCACTGCCAAACCCCATATGTGATGAGATAAGGGTGCGACGAGCGCATTCAACAGGATCATCAGAATGCTCATATGCAAGCACAAACTCTTCGCGGGCGTATGGGGTCAGCGCAATCGATTCAATCAGCCTAGCCCTTGTATCCGGGTTTTGAATTACCCGAAACACATTCACCACAGCCTGATCCAAATCGTTGTAGACCTCCGAATGAACGCGCGGCTTTCGCACAAGCACGCCTGCTGCACCACCAAATGACTCCACATATCTGGTGTGTGGTGG
>JALUXV010000482.1 GCA_027013165.1 Alteromonadaceae bacterium | reverse complement strand
CATCTGAATACTACCGTCGCCGGTAACCACTACCGAGGTAGCATCTGGATGAGCAAACTGTACGCCCATGGCTGCTGGTAATCCAAAGCCCATGGTGCCTAAGCCGCCCGAATTGATCCACTGACGTGGTTTAGCATAAGGGTAATACAGCGCTGCAAACATTTGGTGTTGACCAACATCAGAGCTTACATATGCTTCACCATTGGTGTGCTTGTATAAAGCTTCAATAACACGCTGAGGCTTAATGACTGTGTCGCCTTGGTCATAGTTCAAGCATTGGCGAGTGCGCCATTGGTTGATCTGCTGCCACCAATCTGCCAACTTTGTTGTTTGCTCTGATAGGTCAGCTTCATTTACGAGTTCCAAAATTTGGTCTAGTACTTTATCGACTGAACCTACCACTGGAATATGTGCATTTACCGTTTTAGAAATAGAAGCAGGGTCGATATCTACATGGATAATGTCTGCATGAGGGCAGAACTTATCAACATTATTTGTGACGCGGTCGTCAAAACGAGCACCAAGGGCAACAATGCAATCGGCATTGTGCATGGTCTTATTCGCTTCTAACGTACCATGCATTCCCAACATTCCAACAAATTGATCGTGGGTACCGGGGAAAGCACCAAGCCCCATAAGCGTACAGGTAACTGGCGTGTTCATTTTTTCAGCGAGTTCGATCACTTTTGCTGAAGCCTCACATGCTACTGCACCACCACCGACGTAAAGTACAGGGCGTTCGGCTTTTAGTAACGATGCAACTGCTTTTTTGATTTGCTTTGGATGGCCTTTTTCCGTGGGGTTGTATGAACGCATACTCACGTCATTGGGGAACACGTAAGGGTGTTCTTCAGCAACGTTAACCAGGTCTTTCGGTAAGTCTACAACCACAGGACCCGGACGACCTGTATTGGCAATGTAGTAGGCCTTTGCAATGGCTTCTGGAATATCAACCGCGCGTTTCACCAAAAAGCTGTGCTTAACAATAGGACGGGAACAACCAACCATGTCTGTTTCTTGGAACGCATCTTCACCAATGTGCTTTGACGGTACCTGACCAGACAACACCACCATAGGAATAGAGTCCATGTAGGCTGTGGCTATACCAGTAATGGTATTAGTTGCACCAGGACCTGAGGTGACGAGCACTGTGCCGGTTTTTCCTGTAGAACGAGCATAACCATCTGCCATATGGGCAGCTGCCTGTTCATGACGTACGAGGACGTGTTTGACATCATCTTGCGCGAATAACGCGTCATAAATGTCTAAAACGGCACCACCTGGGTAGCCGAACACATGAGTCACTCCTACATCTTTTAGCGCTTCAACCACCATGGCCGCGCCCGACATCATTTTCACAGTGCTTTCTCCTGTTTAAGGGTTAACGTTTGCTAGTAAAACTTAACAATGTGCGGACTATAACCAAGGAATTAGGAAGATAAAACAGTAAATGGCACAAAAGTGAGATACATATCCCAATATTCACTATAATTAGGATATATATTTCGATTTATCTATTTTTTGAGCGAAAATTAGGACAACCATTCACATAAGATTAACAATTTAATCTTCATCAATGTTGATATCTATATCGTCGTTGTCCTCTGTGATAACGGTATCGTCATCGTCGTCACTGGCAGAACCATTTTTAGCGCCATAGATGCTGGCAGTTTTAGGCCGATTAATTCGCGTTTGATACTTAACCCAAGCCTTCTCTGCTGAGTTTTTTGGAGGTTGGTGCCCCAATGCCGCCTCTAAATAGCTCATCTCTTCGTCGTTTTCAGGTACTAGCTCACCATCGACCAACGCAGCAATAAGACTACCATGCATTTGAAGCATTTTACTTTCCATTATGGAAAAGTCCCCAGAACGGGAAAATCCATACGGATAATTTTTACGATCTGCAAACGGGCGCTTTTTCAGCGCATCTCTGGAAAGTGTGGCCATAGTTACCCCCAAAACACACCTAATAATCATCTTTGAGAATTTGCATTACGTCACACAACGTGCGCTGACACTGATGTTGTCTGCCACAGTGGCGTTAGATATTGGTTTAGCTGGAATATGCAAAGGTGTCAATTAGGGAGAGTATGAAAATGAACGCTTTCACAAAAATTTAAAACAGAACAAGAATATGTAGAGTCTTAGGCTACGGACGCGACCACTCGGGGGAGCGACATTCCGTAATAAGCTTTGTTTTTGATTTTTGGTTCGTGAAGAATTTGGAGCGGGAAACAGATTTGCAACTTCCCGGCTACGGGCGCGACTTCTCGGGGGAGCGACATTTCGTATTCAGCTTTGCTTTCTGGATATTGAGAAATTTGGAGCGGGAAACAGATTTGTAACTTTCCGGCTACGGGCGCGATCCCTCGGGGGAGCGACATCTCGTATTCAGTTTTGCTTTCTGGATATTGAGAAATTTGGAGCGGGAAACGAGATTCGAACTCGCGACCCCGACCTTGGCAAGGTCGTGCTCTACCAACTGAGCTATTCCCGCATAGAATGATATGAACATATCTTTCATTTTGATTACTTTTTGAATTGGAGCGGGAAACAGATTTGTAACTTTCCGGTCACCGGGCGCGTCCCCTCGGGGTCGTGCACAACACTCTCAATTGTCAAGCAATCTGCTTTTTGAATTGGAGCGGGAAACGAGATTCGAACTCGCGACCCCGACCTTGGCAAGGTCGTGCTCTACCAACTGAGCTATTCCCGCATCAACAAAAAAGAACTTCGTTTGAAGTGGTGCGCATTTTACAAAAATATTTCAGTAACGCAATACTTAATTCGGTATTTTTTGCGAATGCGCTACCTTTTGACTAAATCGTAAACACCTTAGAGCGATAATACTGCAACTCAGCAATAGACTCGCGAATATCATCAAGTGCTTTATGGGAACCTTGCTTACTAAAACCGTTTAATAGCTCTGGTTGCCAGCGGCGAACTAATTCTTTAATTGTGCTCACATCTATACTTCTATAGTGAAAATAATTCTCTAGTTCAGGCATGTATTTAACCATAAACCTGCGATCTTGGCCTATGGTATTGCCACATAACGGAGACTTGCCTGCGCCTACATATTCAGACAAAAATTCGATAGTTTGTTGAGATGCTTCTTCGATAGCTACTTTACTTGCTCGACATCTATCGGTTAGCCCAGATTCTCCGTGTACACGAGTACACCACTCATCCATGTTATCCAGTACACTACTGGGTTGATGGATAGCAATTACCGGCCCTTCCGCAATTACATTGAGTTGCTGGTCAGTGACTATGGTGGCAATTTCCAAGATGACGCAAGTTTCTGGATCCAGCCCCGTCATCTCTAAATCTATCCAAACCAAATTGCTATCATTTTTACTCATACATACTTCCTTACGCTCGCCAACACGTGGCAACCCCGTCAAACAAACGGTATCATTACGCTAGTATACGTGAAACTAGATAATAATCGTGGCGAAAAAAACAAAACTTACACATCGACAAAAGCGCCAAGTGGCTGCAAATCGCAGCAAGCGCCTTAAAACCAAACACAACAGCGCCTCTTCAAGCATAATAGATGAAGCCAATTTAGTCTCTGGCACCGTTATTGGACGCTTTGGCAAGCATGCCGATGTAGAGTGTGAAGATGGTAGTTTGTCACGATGTCATATTCGCCGCACTATCGATTCAGTGGTTTGTGGAGACAAGGTACTGTTTAGCAAAGGCGACGAGGCTGAAAGTGGTGTTAAGGGTGTTATTGAAATAGTCAAAGATCGGCATTCAGTGCTGACAAGACCTGACTTTTACGATGGCATTAAGCCAATTGCGGCTAATATTGATAACATCATAGTGGTGAGTGCGGTACTGCCCACGCTTTCGACCAACATCATCGACCGTTATCTAGTTGCCTGTGAAGATATAGGTATAACCCCCATCATCGTGCTGAATAAAATTGAGCTGCTAGATGATATACAACGCTCTGAAGTAGATAAGCAACTCGATGTGTACAGAAACCTTGGCTATCAACTCTTGTTCACCAGCTGCAAAACCGGTGAAGGATTAGACGCCTTAAATGAACAACTCAACAACAATGTAAGCGTGTTTGTTGGTCAGTCTGGTGTTGGCAAGTCAAGCTTAATCAATCAGGTACTTCCTGATGCTGACGAGCTCACTGGCGAAATTTCTGATACATCGGGGTTGGGGCAACACACAACCACTACCGCCAAATTACTGCATTTACCCGCAGGTGGTGATTTAATTGACTCTCCTGGGGTTCGAGAATTTGGTTTGTGGCATATTCCTACCGAGCGTATCACTACCGGCTTTATCGAGTTCAGAGAGTATTTGGGCGGATGTAAGTTTAGAGACTGTAAACACCTAAATGACCCTGGCTGTCTGATTAAACAAGCAGTTGACGAGGGTAAAATTAGTGAAGCCCGCTTTGCGAGTTATCACAAAATACTAACTACCATGGATGAGCAAAGACCAAATCACAGCTTACCGCCTAGGTAATGCTAAAGTCTGAGGGCCTACATCCTAGGCCTCGTCTACTTATATCAAACTATTCGCTATCATAAGCTTAAAGTTACTTGTAAATACAAAGAATGCTGTACAATTCGTGCAGCATAATATTTTGGGGTCGCCCCACATATCATCGGAGAAGTTTTTGTGCTCAACTGGTTAAAAGTCAACTTACAATACGTTACCCCAAAGCATTTGCTGTCTCGCATGGTCGGGAAGCTGGCGGAAGCGGAATTAGGTAGTGTAACTACGGCTATCATTAAACTGTTTATCAAGCAGTACAATGTGGACATGAGCGAAGCGCTCCATTCTGATCCAGAGCACTATTCTTCCTTTAATGCTTTTTTCACCCGTCCATTGAAACCAGAAGCCCGCACTATTGACGAGCGAGACGATGTCCTTATTCACGCGGTTGACGGCACAGTAAGTCAATTTGGTGATATCGAGACCGATAGTATTTTCCAGGCTAAAGGCCACGATTACAGCCTTACCAGTCTACTCGGTGGGAAGCCTGAGTTAGCGACACCTTTTAAAAACGGCAAGTTCGCTACTATTTATTTGGCGCCTCGTGACTATCACCGTATTCACATGCCTGTTGACGGTACCTTAACTGACATGATTTACGTTCCCGGTGAATTGTTCTCTGTAAACCCCTTAACTGCTGAAAATATTCCAGGCTTATTCGCTCGGAATGAAAGAGTAGTAGCCTTGTTCGACACACCAGTAGGCAAAATGGCAATGGTGCTTGTGGGTGCAACTATCGTAGCGAGTATCGAGACGGTTTGGGCTGGTACTGTAACGCCTCCTGCTGGCAAGAACGTACAGCACTGGACATACGACGCTGACAGCGAAGCGAGTATTACTCTTAAGAAAGGCGATGAGCTTGGTCGCTTCAAATTAGGTTCAACCATTGTTGCTTGTTTCGAGCCAGGAGCAATTGAGTTTGAAGATTTAGCACCAGGTCAAGTCACTCGACTAGGCCAGCCTATGGCATCAAAAGACTAATCGTTAATGGATCCAGTTAAACGCAGCCTAATATCGCTGCATTTTACGGTTGTTCTACTGGGAGGTACTGGCTTGTTCTCCCGTTTGGTACCGTTGAATGCGCTAGATATTACCCTCATGCGCTCGATTTTCGCGTGCATGATTTTGTTTTCATTTATTTTACTGAGTCGCGGCAGCCTCAAGCTTAGCTCTACGAAAGATTACGCTATCGCCGCCGGCCTTGGAATTTTAATGGCTGTGCACTGGGTGTCTTATTTTGCTGCGATGCAATATGCTGGAGTGTCAGTGGGCATGATAGCGCTGTTCACCTTTCCTGTTATCACTGTACTGATTGAGCCCTTCTTTGAAAAAATCACCTTAGTATGGCAAGACATAGTTTCCGCATTGATAGTGATTTTAGGGGTGTATTTCATTGTGCCCGAAACGTCTCTAGAAAATGACGTAACCCTTGGTGTATTGATTGGCATCGCATCAGCGTTTTTGTATGCATTGCGAAACATTCTTCATCGCAAGCACTTTTCACACTACAGTGGCGCGAAAGCCATGGGGTGGCAAACACTTATCGTTGCAGTGGTATTAGTGCCTTTTATTAGTGAAGATATAGGCTCTGCCCCCTCTAAAGCATGGTTGCTGCTGCTTTTATTGGGCACGGTATTCACAGCTCTTCCACATGCATTAGTTGCAGCATCACTTCGACACTTGCGAGCCAAAACCTTTTCGCTTATTGCCTGCATGCAACCCTTTTACGGGGTTATTCTTGCCATTATTATTCTCGATGAAAATCCGAGTTGGAGTGCATTGATTGGTGGTGTGTTGATCACTTCTGCATCTATTTATGAAACAATCAACGCACAAAAGTTACACGGGCGCGCAGAAGAGGAATAATCCCTCATGTTAGTATTCGCACATCGAGGTGCAAGCGCTGACGCACCAGAAAACACCCTAGAGGCTTTTGAGCTTGCATTCACTCAAGGCGCTCACGGTATCGAATTTGACACCTATCAGCACTCTGAAGGAATCGTGGTGTTTCACGATAGGCACTTAGCGCGCACCACCAATGGACACGGTAAACTTTTAGATACCCCGCTGCAATTGCTCCGAGAGTTAAACGCTGGAAACCACAACCAGATCCCCGTGCTAAGTGAAGTTTTCTCAATTACTCCCAAGACGGTTTGGTGCAATATTGAAGTGAAGTATCTTCACGATGCTAAAACTTGGGTAGAAGCCGTTAAGGCAGATATATGGAAAAGTGATATTTCTCTAGATAAAGTGATTGTATCTTCGTTCAATCACCATTGGCTAAAAGAGATTAAGCGCCATTGGCCAGAAGTTTGCCTTGGTGCACTTACCGCTACTTACAGTTTGGATGTCACACTTGACGCAAAGGGCTTAAATGCCAGAAATATTCATGTTGCCCTAGATATAGTGTCTGAAGCCTTTATCGAAGAAGCTCATTCAGCGGGCTTTATAGTGCTTGTGTACACGGTAGACGAACCAGAGGATATGAAAATGCTAAAAAGCTGGGGAGCTGACGGCATATTCACCAATAAACCCAGCTTGGCTATTAAGACTATTACTTAGCTTCGGTGGCAATGTGAGATGAAAAAACGGTGTCTTTACAACAACGACACTGACGACACAAACGCATATTAATCCAGTGCCCAGCAACGATGAGTGCTGCGCCAAGAGTCACAGCTAACGGTTCGATCTCTTCACCAAAGAAACCTTTATTCCAGTATATAACACCACCGGCAACAAGAAGTGCTAGAGGATAATACCGGCCGTGATAGCGAGCTGCGCCAGAGATAAGTGCAACCGCACCTATGATGATTGAACCAGTAAGAATAGCGCGTTCGAACCACGCCTGAGCAAAAAAGCTAGAACCCACTAATGGCAGCAGAGAAACGATCACTGGCAAAGCAAGGCAATGCAAAGCGCAAAGGCTTGAAATCCAAATGCCTAATTTATCCAGTTTGGTCAAATTTTCGTTCGATTGTTTCATTGCTACGTCACTATTACCAATTCGCTACATTTACAGCGACGTTATAATATAACAAAGTTGCCGATAATGAAATTTTTGACTTCACTATTTTTTACTTATTTATTGATGAAAAATGCAACGTATTGATATTCAAAGAACTGTTTGACCACAAAGGTTAACGAGGAGCTATGTTAATCGCACTAGCGCCTTGCTCATTATTGGAGGAAGGGAAGTTCAGTGCCGCATCTACCGCAGACAAAGTGAAGCCATCATTAATGAGTTCTGGTAAATGCCGAGACAGAAATTCGACAGTTTCAGGATAGGGGTGACCGATAACAACTACAAAACCTTGTTTTTTTGCAATGCGCTTCATCATGTCGAACTGCTTTAGCATGGCTGCTTCTGATGTGTCATTGTCTAAAAAGACCTGCCTACGCGCATTAGGTACGCCAAGGTAATTTGCCATTTGCTGGCCTTTTGACGCCACACTTGTACGACTATCTACAAAAAATAACCCTTGCCGTTTAACCTCTTGCATAAAAGCGAGCATGGTATCTGCATTAGTGGTAAACGCACTGCCCATATGATTGTTCACGCCTACCGCATAAGGCACGGTTCTCATGGCTTGTCGTATATTATGCGTGATAGCCGCAGGGTACATGTCTGTGGTGAGCCCTAAAGGCCCCATTCGCTTACCACCAGAGGCTTGCATCGGCATATGCAACATCACGTCACGTCCTTGCTGGTGCGCCATATGAGCGATATCAAACCCCAGCGGAGTGTCTGGGAGTATGGCAAACGTAATTTCTGAAGGAAGCGTAAGTGCTTTGAGGTCAGATTGCCGGTATACAAGGTCGTCCAAGATAATAACGACACGGGGGCTTGCCTCTAACGCAGAAGCATCATATGAAGAATGGTTTGTCGCAGCTTGTACAGCAACTAAATGCAAAACAAGCATGAGTAGCACACCCAGTCGAGTGAGCATACGCATTCGCATTATTGAATTCCGATGTTTTATCAAGCAGCCCATTATCAGCTTTCCACTGAAGTTCTAGACTCTTGTTTTTTATATCCGAGCGCACATATGCGGCTTACTACCGCTTCATAGAAGCATACCAAGCTATGGCAAAAAAGGAAGCACAAAAAGTGAATACAAAATCGGAATCCAATGGCCAGGCATGTACGCCTATGGTCGTCAATAGCTTTATTGTGAAAGCCAAGACCGTGGGTTTAGCGCTTTGCCCTTGTGACGAATCTCAAAGTACAAGTTAGGTGAACTTTGCCCACCACTTTGACCAACCAAAGCGATACTCTCGCCTTGACGAACATCATCACCCGCTTGTTTGAGTAGCGCTTGGTTGTGGCCATAAACAGACATATACCCTTCACCGTGATCAACAATAGCAACCAAGCCAAATCCTCTTAACCAGTCAGCGTAAAGCACTTTTCCAGGTGCTATGGTTCTAACCGCATCGCCTTCTGAACCATCGATAATAACGCCTTTCCAGCGTACTTGTCCTTGTCTTCGGTTACCAAATAGATTTCTTACTCTACCATCAACAGGAGGCTGTAGTTGCCCCTTGAGCTGTTCCAACCCATTGAGAGTAATGACTGCTTGTTGAGCCGCCCGCTCAGCGGCCCTTCGCGCAGCCTCTATCGCTGCTAGCAACGCTTGTTCACCCGCTTTTAAGCGTTCAATGCGCTGTGCGTCAGTAGCAATAAGTGCATTGAGTTTTATTAGGGTTTGCCTTCTGTCTTGCTGACGAGCAAGTAAATTGGCTTGTTGCTTACCTTGCTCTTGTTCTAGCTTTTCCAGCTCTAGTGCTTTTTGCACTAGCGCGACGCTAACCGCTTTTAGCGCATCTACCGTACCTTTAAATTCATCAATCGCCGATTGCCTAGCCCCTGACATATATTGATAATAAGTAAGCATACGCTCAAAGCTACGTGCTTCTCGCTGATAAAAAATCATTTTTGCATAGTCGTAGTGCCCCGCCATAAAGGCACTTTTGAGTTGATTAGATAAGAGAGATTGTTGCTGAATGATAGCTTCTGCTAATGCTTTTTGCTCAGCTTCTAGATCAGCTTGCTCTTGGCGGTTATTTGCTAGCTGAGACCGTGTTTCTGCGAGCGCGCGGGCTACCTGACCGATTTCACGTTCTGACTGCGCCAACACCTCTTCCACATCTTTGGCGGTTGTCTGATTTTCAGATAACATCCGCTGGCGTTCTCTAAGCTCAGCTTGTAATGCTTCTAACTGTGCAGCTTCTTGTGCACCGTCATTTTGCTGAGCAAAGGCATAGTTAGCAGAAGTTAGAACACCTGCCAGCAGGAGCATACCACTGAAATATATAAATCTAAGGCTAGCTAACATAACTTACTGAACACATTATTTTTGCTCAAATATACTAGGATGTGCCAAATAGGCATGGGTGTTTAGAACTCCAGTCTATCCGACCACACCCCCAAATCCCAGTCTAATTTTTAAGTTAGATCAATCATCTAGTGATGGTTTAACTGTACTTAAAAAAGTCCCACCACAGGAGACTGGTTTATCTGTCAGTTTTCTATATACTTTGCTCTCTTTTTGTGGTCATTAAACAAGGTATGAAGTAATGGATCAGCTCATCGAATTTGCCGGAAATAACATGATACTTGCCGGCATTTGGTTAGCACTAGTCGCCATGTTGATATACAGCTATATCAGCACGCTAACCTCATCGGTTAAAGCACTCAACACGCACGATGCCACCATGCTTATGAATAAAAACGACGCGGTAGTATTAGATATTCGTGCTGCGAAAGACTTCAAAGCTGGGCATATTCTTAACGCTCGTCAACTTAAGCCAGAAGAAGTCAGAGAGAAAAATTTCAAGAAGCTTGAAAACGCTAAAGATAAACCCATTATTGTTGTATGCGCAATGGGCAACCAAGCGCGAAGCACGGCTAGCGCGCTTTCAACGGCGGGCTTTAGTAACGTTAGCGTACTAGATGGCGGTATGAATGCTTGGACAAGTGCAAGCCTTCCCGTATCAAAATAATAGGTGACGATTTTGAGCAAAGTTGAACTTTATACAAAAGGGCATTGCCCGTACTGCCATCGTGCAAAAGCACTGTTAACGCAAAAAGGTATTGAATTTAAAGAATACCCCATTGACCTTCAGCCCGAGCTGCGGGACGAAATGATCGAGCGAGCTAATGGGGGCTGGACTGTCCCTCAGATATTCATTAACGATCAACACATCGGTGGTTGCGACGACATGATGGCATTAGAGTCACAACAAAAACTCAATCCGTTACTCGGCCTATAACAGTAAGAACCAGTTCACCATTTATAACGAAAATTAACAGGAAATATCATGGCTGACGAAAATCAGACTAACGCAGGCGAAGCTGCACAACCAGCACAGGCGCCTCAATTTAACATTCAGCGAATTTACACCAAGGACATTTCTTTTGAGTCGCCAAATGCACCAGCGATCTTCACAAAAGAGTGGAAGCCTGAAATCAAACTAGACATCGATACTAGCACGAACAAACTCGATGAAAATGTATTTGAAGTTGTACTTTCAGTAACAGTAACAGCAATGCTTGGCGAAGAAACTGCGTTCTTATGCGAAGTTCAACAAGCAGGTATTTTTGCCATTGGCGACATGCCAGATCAGAACAAAGCCCACACACTAGGCTCTTTCTGTCCAAACATGCTGTTCCCTTACGCACGTGAAGCTATTTCTAACTTAGTAAATCGTGGTACTTTCCCGCCACTGAACTTAGCGCCGGTTAATTTTGACGCTATCTTTGCGGCATACGTTCAAAAACGTGCACAAGAAGCACAAGGCGAACAAGCGCCAAAAATGGATGCGTAATTAACGTGAATGTGAATCCGACATCGGTTTCAGTGTTAGGGGCGGGGTCGTATGGCACCGCCCTTGCTTTTTGTCTAGCCCGAAATGGCAACCCCACTTTACTTTGGGGGCGAGACCAAAAGCACATAGCAGCATTGGCCGAATCAAGACAAAACGCGCGATACCTGCCAGGTGCTACATTTCCTGATTCGTTAAATGTTGAGTCAGATTTAGCCAAAATAGTCGCTGCAAGCCGCGACATCCTAGTGGTTGTGCCCAGTCATGCCTTTGCGGCATTGCTCAAAACAATTAAGCCCATGTTGACTAGTGAGCATAGAGTCATTTGGGCAACAAAAGGCTTAGAGCCCAAAACAGGTCGATTACTTCGCGATGTGGCTGAAGATATTCTAGGGACACAGTTTTCACTTGCGGTACTTTCTGGGCCTACCTTTGCCAAAGAAATGGTTGCTGGACTTCCTACGGCGATTTCACTGTCGTCTTCTGACGAGACATTTGCCGACGAATTTGCCGCTAAGTTACATTGTGCTAAGTCTTTTAGGGTGTACAAGAACCCAGACTTTACCGGTGTTCAACTAGGTGGAGCGGTTAAAAATGTGATTGCTATCGGTGCCGGGCTAGCTGATGGCCTTGGATTTGGAGCCAACGCTCGAACGGCTTTAATTACACGAGGATTAGCAGAGCTCAGTCGCCTCGGCGTTAAACTTGGTGCTCAGCCTGAAACCTTTATGGGCATGGCAGGATTGGGGGATTTAGTACTCACCTGTACAGACAATCAATCACGCAACAGAAGATTTGGTCTAGCTCTTGGAGAAGGTAAGTCTGTTAATCAAGCAATGGAAGAGATTGGTCAGGTGGTAGAAGGCTACCGCAATACCGAAGAGGTTCACATTCTGTCTAAAAAAGTCGGCGTAGAAATGCCCATTTGTGAACAGATTTTCGCTGTACTGTATCAGGGTAAGTCAGCAAAAGAAGCAGCACTTGCACTATTAGGCCGAGACCTTAAAAGCGAAGCGTAATAGCAGGAGCTGTTAACCTTGCTGATTTTTCAGTCAAGGCCAACAGCTCTAATTTCTTTCAGCGAATATTGAGTTACTGCGACTTATTAATCGAGTGATTCCTCAAATGGCACCGCCGGAAGCGCTGCCCCATTGTACAAATTCCCGTTGCTGTTGTTTGCCCAACCATATCGCACCCGAGTAGGTGCCAAAACCTGCTCTGCGTAAACAAAAACCGAGTCTTCGAGAATGTCTGCTTTCGCGTTAACATAATGAGCGTCCTCACCTGCGACGGCAAAACCTAGCAAGTTATCTGCATGCATAGCTCGTAAACCTTCACTGTGGGAAAAATATACCCTCAAACCAACTCTTCCCTTGTCAGTATACTTGACCACATGAGAAATTCTGGGCCCCGAGAACACCACACTTTCGCCATAAGCCACGTGTTTTGCAGCTAAGTACAAACGATGGCCTACCGCTTGTTTGTTTCTAGGATGGATGTCATCAGCATCGCCAATGTCCAAAGCCACTGCCATTCCGGTATTTTGTAACGCTAGTGCAGAAGTTTGTGCATCTCGAAGACTTGCCCAAGCACTTTCCTCAGGAACCTCAGATGGATGCAGAAAGCTAGCGAGTTGAACAAATAGAAAGGGTAAATCTGAATCATTCCACTGCTGACGCCAGTCGAGAATCATCGATTTAAATAACTCTGAATACCACGGGTATTCTCCTACGTTAGACTCTCCTTGATACCAAATCACTCCTTTAACAGGATATTGAGTTAACGGGTTTATCATTGCATTAAACAACACACCAGGGCTCTCGTTGTAACGTTTTACTGCGGGTATTGGAGGCTCTACATTATTTGAATATTTCCAGCTACCTACCAAACTTATTCGTTGTTGGTCTGCCATTAAGAAAACGTCATTTTCTTTACCCAAGTAGGCTTTGTTATCCCAATCATTTATGAGTCGCACAGCAATAACATTTTCACCTTGCGTGAGTAATCCACTGGGAATTTCGATTTGGTCATTTTGATCCGTCCAATACTGCTCGTAAATCTGCTGACCGTTAACAAAAACTCGCCCTAGTTGTGTCAACCTACCGAGATGCAAAGTAGCCATGTGAGGAGCACTTTCAAAAGTTACGATTTTTCTTAGCCAAGCCACATCAGTAAAAGGCTCATCTTGCTGATTGGGCACTGTGCGTGCCTCCCACTGGCTGTCGTCATAGTCAACTGAGAGCACAGCACCATCAGCGTATCCGCTGGTTGATGAAATTAGCTGGTACTTTTCCACAACTAATGCTTCATTCGCCGCAAACTCAGACTCCCATACTTGTGGGTTTTCCATTAGGTCGATTGCCATATCCTTATAGTGTTCTTGCTGTGACAATACCGGTAATGATGTCCAAGCTTGTGCAGGCGTACCGCCCCATGTACTGTCGATAACCGCTACTGGAATATCTTTTTCGAGGTGAAGTGATTTTGCAAAAAACCAAGCGACTGCCGAGAAGCTACCAGAATCATTAGGATGCGCTTTAACCCAACCATTTGACGACTTGATCTGAGATTGTTCCGTTGCAGAAAAGTGATTATCTATGTCAAAGAATCTAATATTGGGATAGTTGCTATCGGCAACTTCATTTTCCCAATTGTCCACCTGTTGATGAAGCTTCCACTCCATGTTTGATTGGCCAGATGCTAACCAAACATCACCAATCAATACATCGCTGTAAGTGTGGGTTTGATTGCCAGAGCGTATATTAAGTTTGTAGGGTCCACCGGCGCTTTGAGGAGGCAAACTAAGTAGCCAAAAACCCTCGAGATTTACCGTTGCCGAAGAAGTTACCGTGTAATCATCACTCAAAACAAGCAACGCCTCTACGGTTTGACCTGGCGCACCAGTACCCCAAATATTAATCGCCTTGTCGCGCTGTAATACCATGTGGTCGGAAAATATCGCAGCGGGCTCGACTCCCGAATTTTCAACAGCTTGTACTTTGTTAAAAATTACAATACCTAACGACAATAGGCATCCCGCAACCATGAGAAATCCCTTCATTTTTACTCCTAACAAACAACCAAATTAACAACAAAAATCAAACATAAAATAAACACAATAAAAAGTGTACTGTTTAATACCTCCCTGCTAAATAAAAAAACCCCGTCTATACTTATTGTTAAACGAGCTATTCACTTACGTTTAACTGTTATGACCAAAAAAATCTGTGCTTATGAAGACAATGAAGGGTTTGTGTGTAATGAGCACGCCAACGAGTCAGGCTTGTGTTTTTGGCATGATCCCAGTCAAGACAAGTCGGGTCCTAAAGTTAAGGAAAAGCTCGAACAATATGTGCGTTCGGGAGAACAAACTCGAGGTATCATCTTAAAGCACGCAGACCTACGCCAAGTGAACCTAGTTAATCACCACAAGAAGCAAGGGTTTGACTTTTCTTATGCCGACCTTTATCGAGCAAAACTAGAATGTGCCCATTTGTTCAACATACGTTTGGACCACGCTAGTTTGATGAAAGCAAACCTAACCGCAGCAAACATTAACTGCGCTAGCTTGCGGGATTGCAACTTGTTAGGTGTACGTTGGCACGAGTGTAAAATCGAAAATATAAAACTTGGAAAAGAGCTTCGTCAGCAACGACTAGCGAAAGTTGCTAATCAAAAGAAAGCCTTTGATGACGCAGCTGATCTTTATGAGCAAGCGGAAGAAATATACCGCGACCTGCGCAAACATTCTGAGCGAGAGGGACTTTTTTCCTTATCGGGAGACTTAATTCAAAAAGAGCTAACTGTGCGCAGAATGCGCATGCCGAAGTTTAGCTTCAAAAGGTTAGGATCAAAGATAGTCGATGTATTTTGCGGCTACGGAGAAGCGCCTTTACGCATAGTGTTTATCTCTATCATTATGATAATTATCTGCGCCTCTATCTACACATTCACTGGTTTGAACTATCAGGGGAATATTATTGCTTATGGGTCTGATAAACCCATTCTAGAAAATATTTCTTTGTTTTTATCTTGTTTGTACTATTCAGTGGTAACCTTTACCACCTTAGGTTACGGCGACTTTACACCCATTGGTCATTCTAGGGCTGTGGCCGCCATTGAAGCTTTTACAGGTAGCTTTACCATCGCTCTATTCGTGGTAGTCTTTGTGAAGAAAATGACTCGTTGACTACAGCGTTATTATCGCGCGCCTTCATAGCCCATTTGGCGCCAACTTTCATAAACAAATACCGAAACCGCGTTGGATAAATTCATACTGCGGCTATCAGGCAGCATGGGAATACGCACGCGCTGTTCTGGGGGTAAGGAAAGAATAACGTCGTCGGGAAGTCCTTTGGTTTCTGGACCAAATAACAAAGCATCGCCTTTCTTATAATTAACATCGCTGTGAAACGCCTTACCTTTCGTAGTACAAGCAAAAACGCGAGAAGGCTTTTCGCATTCAAGATATGCCTCATAGTTTTTGTGTCGTTTCACATGGGCAAACTCGTGATAATCTAGGCCGGCCCTGCGCACCCTTTTATCATCCCACTCAAACCCTAGAGGTTCGATCAAATGCAATGTAAAACCACTATTGGCACATAGGCGAATAATGTTTCCTGTGTTTGGGGGAATTTCAGGTTGATAAAGGACAATATCTAACATAGCGGATGCTCTTAGTAACAATGGCGCACAGCATAGTGCGCCCGCTTAAATAAGGCAAGAACGGCGATTTTTAGCACTTCACTCTGCTAAAAAGTTTAGGATTTTAGTTAGTGCTTGATTCCGTAGTTCATCACGTTCGATAAACAATTCGTGATAAGCATCGTTGATAACCTCTAGCGTTACGTTAGGTATTTTCGCAACCACTTCACGCTGGCGCTTGTTATCAATAATATGATCTCTATCAGCACTCAGTACCAACATTGGCGAAGAGATATGTTGCGCATTGTCGCGAATGAGATCCATGGCATATTTCGCTGCGCTTAACCATTCAGTGGTTACCCCTCCTAGTTGAAGCACTTTTTCCTCATCATAAAGCGCTCTAAACAAGCGATATCGCGATTGACTGTGAGTTAGCTTATTAAGTGCGAAAGGTAAAGACACATAACCAGTTTGGCCGAAAAAGTACCCTGAATCTTTCCTACGAAGTCGGTTTACTCCAAGACCCACTTGCAACAAACTCGATGCTAGCCAATCGGGTAGCACTGGTTTGATACCAAACATAGGCGCTGCCAATACCGCCTTTGAGAACAAGTTGGGCTTTCTGAGCAGCGTAAGCGCACCAATGGCCCCTCCCATAGAATGGCAAACAAGATACCGCTCACCCTGCTGATTTGGAGTAACTACGGTATCGACAAATGTCAGTAAGTCTTCAACATAGTCATCAAAATGCGCTACATAACCATGATGTCTGTCCTTGGTCATGCGGTCTGACAACCCCTGCCCTCTGTGATCTAGGATAAAAATAGCGTACCCGTTGTTGAAGAAATCGAAAATGAGTTCTTTATACTTTAAATAGGACTCTATTCTCCCAGAACTAATGACGATTGTTGCTTTTGCGTTGTCCGGGGCGCACCAAGCGTAATGTACAGCTACTTTGCCTTTACCAATGAACTTATCTTGCGTAACGCATTGCTGCCAAAACGGGTTTATCTTTGTTGCAAATATATCAGCGATGTTAGTTTCAGACGTAAAACGCCACGTCATATTCGATGACCCTACTCTTTATTGTGCTCCAAGGATAATTACTGACCCAAAGGGAAGGTCAGTGTTACTGATAATCCAGTACCCTGGTTAGGCGTTGCTTTAATACTACCATCATGCAGGTCTACCGCAGCTTTTGCAATGGAAAGCCCCAACCCAACACCACCTGACTCGCGCTCTCTGGCTAGCGACGCACGATAAAATGGAGCAAAAATCCGTTCACACTCGGCAGTGGATAGCCCCTCTCCGTCGTCCTGAATACATACACTCCAGTGATTCTCTGTTACTTCAAAACTAATCCTTGTTTGATAACGACTATAGCGAAGCGCATTTCTAAGAACGTTCTCAATTGCTCTACATAGCAAAACACCATTCGCTTGAATATCAATGCTCGGTATTTCGTCGATGTCGAGCACCTTATTGCGATTTGCCGCCTCAAACTGAGCATCAGTAAGAATATCTTGCAGCAACAGGGGTAATCTATAATTCTGATATTCCCGTTTTCCAGACTCAACACGACTCAAATCTAATAATTGTTTAATCAAAGCCTCCATTCGTTGAGCCTCTCGGTCAATCCTATCGAGGGTTGCAGAATCAATGTTCTGCTGATGAGCTAAACCCAGAGCCATTTGAAGACGGGCAAGAGGAGAACGAAGCTCATGGGAAATATCCGCCAAAAGGCGCTGCTGGCCGTTCCACAATTTTTCTAATTGGTCGGCCATACTGTTAAAGTCGCGTGCAAGCTTTCCTAATTCGTCGTTGCGAATATCCGACTCTTGAATACGTTCTTTCCAATTGCCTGACGCCAAGGAACGAGCCGAACGCTGAACTCGAATGATTGGCCGAGTTAACGACTTCGCAAATAACCAAGACAGTAATGTTGTTGTAATTAATGCAACAATAAAGAAATAAACAAACGGCTGGTACTTGTCCTCAGGACTATTGAACTTAGCTAGAAACACAGCGTAGTTTTTACCGCCTCGATCATACTGTATCGGACCAATGAAACTTAATGCTCCGCGTTTAATACTCAGCGGTACACTTTGATTGGCTATTCCTTGAATATCTTTAAATGCCCCTCTGGGTAAGGGCATGCCTGGACCATGAATCAACCTTTTTTCCGCAAAATCAAAGGCTATAACTCGGTAGCTCATGTTACGTGCACTTCTATCCAATAACATTGGAAGTGGTCCACGCCAGCCTCTTGGCTCTTCAAGGCGCTCTCGAACCTTAGATAGCTCGTGTATTTCTCTGTCAGAGGCTGCGCCTACCTCTAGCTCGTGAAAAAATAGTCGACTTCCCCATACTGCCAGTGCAGCGGTAAGGATAAAGGTTACCCAAAACCACAAAAATAAGCGCCCCATAATGGCGCGCATGGGGTTTAATCCTTTGAGCCAATTCATAAGCTGCTCTGCAACATGTAACCAACACCTCTAATAGTCTTTATCTTCTCAGTGGGGTTTACACTCGCTATTTTTTTTCGCAAATTGCTGACATGCATGTCTATGCTTCTATCAAACGCTTGCAAAGGCTTACCTAAGACTTTTTGACTGATATCCTCTTTGGTAACCCGCTGACCAACGTTAAGCATCAAAAGTCTCAGTATTGAAAATTCGCTGGACGTTAGGGCAACTTCTTGACCGTTAACACTGACAAACTGTCGACTAGGGCTAAGTAACACGTCATCTACCATGATATCTTGTTCAGTAGATGTGTTGTTTGCGCTAATAGCCTGGCGACGGAATATTGCTTTAACCCTTGCTAACAGTTCTCTGTGATTAAAAGGCTTGGGTAAGTAGTCGTCGGCGCCGAGCTCTAAGCCAAGAATACGATCATAGTCATCACCTCGCGCAGTGAGCATTAATACCGGCGTAGTTTTACTCACTCTCAAACGTTTTAGCACTTCAAAACCATCCAACTTTGGCATCATGACATCCAACAAAATGAGGTCATATTTTTCCCCTGAAATGGCCTCTGATAAACCCGCCTGGCCGTCATCGCGGATGTTCACCTTATAACCCGCACCGTGCAAATAAGTAGACAGCATTTCTGTTAACTCGGTATCGTCATCAATGATGAGCACCGAGGGTAATGTGGTGGACGAAACCATAGTTGAAAGTTCTGCGACATAGTGATTCATTGTATTTCAACCTTAGCATAATCTGCGGGTGACTTGCGCACGATAGTAATGCCACGTGCACGGGTTAACATAGTTGCACGCTTAAGTGTGATAAGTTTTTCACACAAGCGTGAGAAGCATAACCACTCGGACAACAGGAATGCACACTTCTGTACAACCTTTACACAAGCTTTACAGTTCACTGACTCACTTTGCATAGTTTTTCGCTAATCTGTAGTTGTCTAAATGCACAGGAGAAGACAATGAAAAAGTTAGTAATTGCAAGTATGCTGGCAGCCACCGTTTCTTTAGTCGCCACTGTTGATGCGCGCCCTCATCACAACATGGGTAAACCACACCCAATGGAGATGATGGTTGACTCGCTTCGCGGATTGTCCTTAACCGAAGCTCAACTAAACAAAGTAAAAGTGCTCATTGAAGAGTTTAAAGCCGAGCACAAGCCTTCAGAGCGAGAGAGAAAACCGACAATAGAAGCCATTCTCGGCATGGACGAAGCGGCATTCTACGCAATGATTGAAGAGAACGTAGAAGCGAAGGCTGAACATTGGTTAGCGTTAGCTCAATTGCGCCATGAAATTTATACCCTGCTAACAGATGAGCAAAAAGCCCAACTTTCCGAGCGTGAAGCCAATCGAGAAAATCGTCGCCACCATAGAGGCGAACGTCGCGATAGTCGTGATGGGGATCACATGGCGCGAAGAAGTAATAGACATACAGAGATGTTCAGAGGTTTGGACATGACCGAGGAACAAAAAGCACAAATAACATCACTCAATGACAACTTCCGCCAATCGGCAAAAGCACATGAGGGGATGATTCATACCTTTAGAGATGAAGAGAGAGCCTTGGTGCGAAGCGACGTATTCTCCACTGAAGCATGGCAAACCTTGGCAAGTAATTATGAGAGTCAATGGATAGATCTAGCTGTTGCAAAAGCAATGCATAAACAATCACTGTTAAAGGTACTCACAACCGAACAGCTAGCAGAGCTGGAAGCGCGTCGCCAAGAAGAGCGTTTGTTCAGAAGTACTTTTAGACGCGGTTAATGCTTGAGCTTACACCGTATTTGTTGACGGCATTAGGCAATTGCCTAATGCCACTTATAAATGACTTTGCATCACCATTAACAAATCACGTTTCTCCACCGGCTTGCCTAGGCAATCGTTAAATCCAGCATTGATGTATCGTTCGCGATCTGATTCCATCACATTGGCTGTTAGCGCCACTATGGGCAAGTTGGGGTAGTGTTTTCGCACTAAGATAGTAGCCTGCACACCATCCATATGGGGCATCTGTACATCCATTAAAATAATGTCAGTGTCATCATTGACGGCGTCTACCGCTTCTTTTCCATTACAAACAATTGTTAATTTGCAGCCGGTCGCAGACAACATACCTTCGATAACGGCCTGGTTGACTTCATTGTCTTCAGCCAGTAATACATGTTTACCTGAAAAATCTGCGCTGTGACTATTAATCGAATTACTCGGAAGGTCAGAAAACTGCGCCTTTTCAAGAGGCAGCTTCACTACAAAAGTAGACCCTTTCCCAAGTTCACTGTACACATTAATTGTGCCTCCCATCAAGGTAACTAACGAGTGTGTAATTGACATGCCAATACCAGTTCCACCGTATTGACGTGTAGTAGAAACATCGGCTTGATCAAAGCGGCTAAAGAGTTTCTTTACTGTCTCTTGGCTCATTCCAATCCCCGTGTCTTTAACAACAAAGGTAAGCCTTCGTTCACCTTCTGCGTACAGTGTCGCTACGGTAACTTCGCCTTCTTTAGTAAATTTTACGGCGTTAGAAATCATGTTTAGAAGTATCTGACGAAGGCGAAATACGTCCCCCACCCAACAATCATGAGGTACGGTAGAATTCAAATTAAACGACAAGTGTTTTTCTAATGCTTGCCGGCCCATGTCAGATTTAATACCCTCCAGCAGTTGCGATAACCGAAAAGGCCTGTGCTCTATCTCTAACTTTCCTGCCTCAATCTTTGAAAAGTCGAGAATGTCATTGATTAACACCATGAGTGCCTTTGAAGAATACAAGGCATTCTCTGTATATGTAATGGCCTCGTGGGGCAATTCGCAGTCCCTCAATAGCTGTAAATTGCCATACACACCATTCAATGGAGTGCGTATTTCGTGACTTGTGTTAGCCAAGAATGCACTCTTTGCTGAGTTGGCTGCATCCGCCTGCTCTTTGGCTTGATATAACAATTGCTCTTGGGCTTTTCGCTCAGATATATCTCGAATGACACCAACAAAATGACGTTGCTCGTTTAACACCACCTCATTAATAGTTAAATCAATGAGAAAAGCTTCGCCATTCTGCTTTTTAGCTTTTAACTCGCGGTTTTTCCCAACAACAGTAGAGGATTTTTTAGACTGATACCCGGCCATATAATGGTGATGCATCTTGCCAATTTCTGGATCCATCAAACAGATAATATTTCTTCCCACGACCTGCTGCTCCGTGTAGCCAAACATTTGTTCAGCGCTGTCCGAGAAAGATTTGATGTTACCCGTTTCGTCGGTTACAACAATGGCATCAGTTAAGCAAGATAATATAGCGGCTTGTTGTTTTTCATTAAACGCGAAGCGCTGTTGTATTTCGTGAAGCGCCATATCCGATTGCGCAGCCTTGAAGCTTAAATTTTTATTGGCTTGTGCGATTTGCGAGAAAATAGACATTTCACTTCTCAATGCAAACCACAGTGCAACGCCATAGGCTAGCATTCTTAGAATATGCCAGCCCCACCAAGAAATATCCCACAACACAGATGACTGAAACATAATGGCCGCAAGGCCAAACATGGCGCAATGTAATATGAACAGCAGATCATTGGCGTTGCTAGACTGTCTATATGCGCGGTACAACCCCAGCGCAGCAGTCAGTAAAAAAATACCACCGAGAATGTTGAGCGCTAATGCTACCTTTGAAAACCTGCCTTGAATCACCATGCTGGGGAGATAATCGTTCAAGACAATACTCAATAAAACGAAGAGGGCTGCAAGCACTACAACAAACCACAGCATCACTTCCGACATCTGCTTTTGTAGGTTTTTAGGAAGAAACACTCCTAAAAACACCACGCCCCCAAAAAACGTTGCGCTGGAGTGCAACCAAACAAATAACTTCCCCGGTTCCACAAGGGCATGAGCTATGTCCATGATCCCCATCACTGCAAAAGCGCAAGCTATCACTAGATTAAAGCTTGTTCCCTGCTTACTGCGATTTAACTGAACAAGCAAATATGCAACAAAAAGAGCAATTGCACCACCAAACACCTCGATAGCGCCGTGCAGTGGTACATGCTCTCCACGCCATTCACTTAGTACGGTTTGCGCCAAGAAGAAAGCCAGAAGGTGAACAAAAGCGCTGACGACGATTGTCATCAGTATGGCGAAACTGTTATTTGTTGGGGTAGTTTTCATAATCCTAACTATTGATTACCTCACAGTAAGCATAGATAAGTTTATGGAAATGATTGTTTATTTTTTGCTAAATCACACCATCTAAAGAGTATGGGTGCTGTACCCTTAATTCATTCTCAAACTCACAGCACCATTACGCAAAAATACAGACGTGAACGTCGGCGTTAGAACGAGGGTTTAGCCGGTTTATAGTCAGGAGACAAAAACCAAGGGGATGTAACTACTAAATCGGCCGTTGCCGGTGTACAAGCTACAGGAACATTCCAAACAGAACACAAGCGAAGCAGGGCTTTAACATCTGGATCATGTGGTGCAGGATTAAGAGGGTCCCAGAAAAAGAACAGCGCATCTAACTCGTTTTCAGCAATTAGCGCACCTATTTGTTGATCGCCACCGAGGGGACCACTTTTAAAGCGTTTTACAGGCAAGCCCGTTTCGTCGTGAATCATTCCCCCCGTAGTTCCTGTGCCTACTAAATTACACTGGGCCATTACGTCCTGATGTTTTTTCACCCAAGCTAGTAACTCTGGCTTTTTGTGATCGTGTGCAACTAGCGCCACAGTTAACTTTCCCATTACTCCGCCTTTTAATTAGAAATCATTCGTTTTTTCAAGCTCTAAATGTTCAGTTTATTCTTATTCGTTGTCAACATTCTGTCACAACTTACTCTATATGATGGATAAATAACTTATACGAAAGTTAAGTTAAAATATTTATACATTAATATTGAATAAATATTCAATGAGTGTAGACTAGCAAGCGGTTAAAGCATCCGACTTATATGTTGGTTGGTATACAGGACATGACAATGATTTCACCATGCTGCGCTCACGTGGTTAAGATTGAGCGTTTTTTACATCATTTTACTTCTCCCCTGGCTGGCTACACACAGCACCATGCTCGACGACGTTCGTGCTTGGTCGCTCATTTGCGGTAGCACACTTTTTACCTTTGTAATGTGGTCTAGTTTTGGCGCGCATTACGCCCAATCAGTTTACAAAGGTAAAAAGTGATTTTTTTCTATTTATAAAAAAGATTAATTATGCACAAGGTTTCTATTATTGGCGCCAGTGGGTACACAGGGGCACAGTTAGTTCAGTTAATTCATCAACACCCTGACTTTGTATTAAGCGGTACATATGTCAGCGAAAACAGCGCAGATGCTCACAAGCCAATCAGTGCGCTACATGGCAACGTTGCTCATTTACCCTACGTTTTAACTCCGGTAAACGACAACGTGCTGAACCAGCTTGCGCAAGAGATGGATTTTGTTTTTTTAGCGACACCTCATGAAGCTAGTCACGACTGGATGGACAGTTTGTCGAGTGGAAAAGCAAGGATTCTCGATTTATCAGGCGCTTTTAGAATTAAAGATGTAAATGTATTTTCTGCATTTTATGGCTTTGCCCACACCGCAGAAAAAAGCTTATCGAAAGCCGTATATGGTTTAGCCGAGTGGTACTCGTCTGACATTGCAGACGCTAGCATAATAGCGGTACCCGGGTGCTACCCCACAGCGAGCTTAACGGCATTGAAGCCTTTGATGGAAAGCAATCTATTAGACTCTGGGGTTCGCCCAGTGATTAACGCCGTTTCAGGCGTATCTGGTGCAGGCAGAAAAGCCAGCTTAACTACCAGTTTTTATGAGGTGAGCTTACAAGCATACGGCGTAATGGGTCACCGTCACACACCGGAAATTGAAGCATACTTAGGTACGCCAGTTATCTTTACGCCACACCTTGGTAACTTTAAGCGCGGCATTCTTGCCACGGTTACCGTTAAACTTGCTCAAGGCACAACTAGCCAAGACGTTAATCAGGCATTCTCAGCAGCGTATCAATCATCGTCGATTGTCAGATTGAGAGACAGCTTTCCAAAGATCGATGATGTTGCTCATACCCCCTTTGTTGATGTGCATTGGAAAGTTGATGAAACCTCTGGCTATGCGGTTATCACCTCAGCTATCGACAATGTGATGAAAGGCGCTGCTTCACAAGCCGTACAATGTGCTAACCTGATGATTGGAAAACCGTCTGAACAAGGATTAGTTACATGATAAGCAGAGCGCCTTTAGTCATTAAAGTGGGTGGTGCACTACTTGATGATGCTGCGGCAATGACCGCGCTTTTTAATAGCATTCACAGTATTCGCGAACAGAGGCCCGTAGTCATTGTTCACGGTGGCGGTCCTATGGTTGAATCATTAATGGCCGACTTGGGTTTAGTCAGCGAAAAACTCGACGGACTGCGCGTAACCCCCGACAATCAAATGCCGTACATCTGTGGAGCGTTAGCTGGTACCGCAAACAAACAACTATGTGCCGCAGCAATATCTACCGGCATTGTGCCAGTGGGTTTATCTTTACTCGACGGCAATATGATTCAATGCCAAGTGCTTGACGAAAAGTACGGTGCAGTCGGTACACCTAGCGCTGGTGAAAGTGCCTTTCTTAAGCATGTACTCGCGCAAGCAGCGCTCCCTATTATTAGCTCTATTGGCAGTACCTCGTGTGGTCGTCTTCTCAATATTAATGCCGACCAAGCTGCAACGGTCATTGCAGAGTTACTCGATGCCGACCTACTACTACTGTCGAATGTAGAAGGTGTACTCGATGGTGATAAGGTACTAATCCCCGAGCTAGATGAAGCATCTATTGCGCAATATTGCGATGCTGGCGTTATTCTTGACGGAATGAAAGTCAAGGTAGACGCGGCCATGCAGTCGGCTATCACCCTTGCACGCCCAGTTATTATTGCCAGTTGGGTTGCGAGTATCTCGGACATTTTAAACAACACGACTGGAACAAAAATCGTTCCACCTACCCCGACTACCTCATCAGGAGATGACTCAGGAGAAGCATTATGAAACAGGACTTGTTGACCTTTGCCAACTGGACCCCAGAGGCTATGGCAGATCTATTGGAACTTGCCGTCACCATCAAACAATCACCCGCTAGTTATAGCCAAGTACTGGCTGGTAAGTCGATTGTAGCCCTGTTTGAGAAACCTTCACTGCGAACTCGAGTCAGCTTTGATATTGGTATTAATAAGCTTGGCGGCCATATGGTTTATCTTGATAGCCAAGCAGGTAAGCTAGCAGGTAGAGAAGATGCAGTCGATATGGCGGCTAACCTATCATGCTGGGCCGACGCTATTGTCGCTCGGGTATTTTCTCACTCTACATTAGAGCAGTTTTCTACAGCGGCCAACATTCCAGTGATTAATGCACTGTGTGACAAATATCACCCTTGCCAAGGGCTGGCTGATTACCTCACCATGTACGAGCAATTTGGCCAAACCAAAGGGCTTACCATGGCCTATGTGGGTGACGGTAACAATGTGACTCATTCACTGTTGATTGTTGGCGCACTATTGGGCTGTAACCAAGTTGTGGTAACGCCAGAAGGTCATGAGCCAGATGCGGAAATTGTTGCACACGCAACCACCCTTGCGGCTAAAACCGGCGCGAGTATTACGGTAAGCAACAGTGTTGATGCCGCAAAAGGTGCCAACGTTATTTACGCTGATACCTGGTTGTCTATGGGTGACGATACCCCACTGGCCACCATTAAAGACAAATTTATGCCATACCAAGTTAACGACGCACTGATGACGTTAACTGGCGCAACTCATGTGATGCACTGCCAACCGGCACACCGTGACTTAGAAATCACCAGTGCCCTTATCGACGGTGACAAGTCACTGTTAATGCCTCAAGCAGAAAACAGAATGCATGGGCAAAACGCCATATTAACTCACTTACTCGGTGCGAAATAGGAGACAGAACGTTGAAAAAAGTAAATAAAATCGTGCTGGCGTATTCCGGCGGATTGGACACCTCAGCCATCATTCCATGGTTAAAAGAAAACTACGGATGTGAAGTTGTGGCCTTTGCCGCTGATGTAGGTCAGGGTGACGAAGAACTTGAGGGCTTGCACGAAAAAGCTATCGCCTCAGGTGCTAGCGAATGCTACATCATGGATCTCAAAGAAGAATTCGTCAGTGAATATATTTACCCGACGATTACTACAGGTGCGGTGTACGAAGGTGAGTACCTACTAGGCACGTCAATGGCGCGCCCAGTTATTGCTAAAGCACAGGTTGAAGTGGCACGTAAAGTCGGCGCTGATGCCCTGTGTCACGGTTGTACCGGTAAAGGTAATGATCAAGTGCGTTTTGAAAGCACCTTTGCGGCACTTGCACCAGATTTGACGGTGATTGCGCCGTGGCGTGAGTGGGATATGGTTTCTCGTGAAGACCTACTTGACTATCTTGCTGAGCGCAATATCGCGACAACAGCGTCTGCCACTAAGATTTATAGCCGAGATGCCAATGCATGGCATATTTCTCATGAAGGCGGAGAGCTGGAAGATCCATGGCAAGAGCCTACCAAGCAAATTTGGACTATGACTGTGGATCCAGAAGATGCGCCTGATACACCAGAGCGTGTGAGCCTAACTTTTGACGAAGGCAGACTCACTCACGTTAACGGTGAGGCACTGTCCCCTTATCAATCGCTGGTAAAACTGAATACCATTGCTTCAGCACACGGCGTAGGCAGAATCGATATCGTTGAAAACCGCCTCGTGGGCATGAAGTCTCGTGGTTGCTACGAAACTCCCGGCGGTACTGTATTACTAAAAGCATACAAAGCCCTTGAAACCATGGTGCTAGATAAAGCTGCACTAAAATACCGTGAACAAATTGGCCTTGAGTTTTCACATGTGATGTATGACGGCCGTTGGTTTACTGCATTGAATGACGCTCTATTAGCCGGCGCTGCATCGTTTGCGAAAAAAGTCACTGGTGAAATTGTAGTGAAGCTATACAAAGGTCAAGCAACAGTGACTCAACGTCAATCACCGAACAGCTTGTACTCTGAAGACTTTGCCACTTTTGGTGCGGACGACGTTTACGACCAAAAACACGCAGAAGGCTTTATTCGCTTATTCAGCCTATCAAGCAGAATCAACGCGTTAAAAGATCAAGGTTAAGGAGTAACACATGGCATTGTGGGGCGGTCGTTTTACATCAGGCTCAAGCAGTATGTTCAAGCAAGTGAATGATTCACTGCCATTCGATCAAGTAATGGCAAGTCAGGACATTCACGGGTCGATTATTTGGTCTAGAGCACTCAATAAAGCGGGTGTGCTGACTGATGACGAACAAGCACAGTTGGAATCAGTGTTGTCTTCGTTAAAGCAACAAGCAGAAGACGGCACTTTAGACTTCGCAAGTTCAGCGGAAGAAGACATTCACAGCTTTGTAGAAGCAGCCTTGATCGAACAACTTGGCGATATTGGCCGTAAGCTACACACTGGCAGAAGCCGTAATGATCAAGTGGCCACAGACTTTCGTTTGTGGGTGCGCGAGCACATTGAGTCGCTACGCGAAGATATCATTGGTGTTATTCGCTCTTTACTGAGCGCGGCGAGCCGTCACCAAGAAGCGATCATTCCTGGTTACACCCACTTGCAACGCGCACAGCCCATCCACTTTGCACATTGGTGTTTAGCCTATGTGGAAATGTTTAAGCGTGACCTTAGCCGTCTAGATGACGCTAAAAAGCGCCTAAACCAATGCCCGCTGGGTTCAGGTGCATTGGCAGGAACCACATACCCCGTGGACCGCGATGCCATTGCCGAGGCACTAGGTTTTACAAGTCCGTGCTTGAACAGTTTAGATGCAGTCTCAGACAGAGACTTCGTTCTTGAGCTGTTGTTCACCGCGAGCACTAGCATGATGCATTTATCTCGTCTTGCAGAAGACATGATTTTCTACAACTCAGGCGAGGCAGGTTTCCTTCAACTCGGCGACAGTGTGACTTCTGGTTCATCACTGATGCCACAGAAGAAAAACCCAGATGCCCTTGAGCTAATGCGTGGTAAATGTGGACGTGTATTTGGTGCGCTTCAGGGCTTGCTCGTTACCATGAAAGGTCTTCCACTTGCGTACAACAAAGACATGCAAGAAGACAAAGAAGGTGCCATCGATACCGTTAACCAATGGCATATCTGTTTGTGTATTGCCAGTGAAGTACTCGATTCGCTACAGCTAAACGAGGCTCGCTGTCGTGAAGCAGCAACACAGGGTTATGCCAATGCTACAGAACTCGCCGACTACTTGGTTGGTAAAGGTATTCCGTTTAGAACAGGGCATGATATTTCGGGTCAGGTGGTGGTATACGCTCTTGAAAAAGGGTGTGCAATCGAGGACTTACCACTGGAAGACCTACAAAGTATTTGCGATAAAATCGAAGACGATGTCTACCCAGTATTGCAATTGGAATTTGGTGTAAACCAAAGAAATATTCTAGGTGGTACCAGTAAGGAAACAGTCACCAAAGCACTGTATCAAGAACTGGAAGCACTGGATAAACTGGGTTAATCGATTATGGTGTTAGGTCATCAAGATGGCATTAAGTTGTTTCGCAGTTCACTGCCTTACATTAATGCCCATCGTGGAAAAACCTTTGTACTGATGTTCGGTGGTGAGGCCATCGAGCATCCAAACTTTCCCAATATTATTCACGATATAGCGCTGCTCAATAGCTTAGGTGTTAGGGTGGTTGTGGTACATGGTGCCCGTCCGCAAATCGATCAACGAGTTGCATTGCGCAATATCGAAGGGCGATTTGTCGACCGAGTACGCATTACCGATAAGCAAACCCTAGAGTGCGTGAAAGACGCCGCAGGTTCGGTGCGCTCTCAGGTAGAAGCTTTGCTCACCATGGGGCTTCCTAACTCACCGATGCACGGCGCGCAAATTCGGGTGTGCTCTGGCAATCTTGTTGTTGCCAAGCCAATGGGCGTTCGCGACGGTATTGATTTTGAAAACACCGGGTTAGTCAGACGAGTGGATACCGTGGGTATTAACGACCACCTTAACGATGGTTCAATCGTTCTGTTGTCGCCCATGGGATATTCTTCTACGGGAGAGGTATTTAACCTGTCTCATGAAGATGTGGCAACCCAAGCGGCAACGGCGCTTAAAGCTGACAAACTCATTGTGTTTTCGAACTACGACGGTATTTTTAGCACTGACAGTAAACTGCTGAGAACCATCGAACGCCCTCAGCTAGAAGAGCTTCACTTTACTGGAGGGCTTAAAACAGAAGAGTCAGTCATTAGTGCACTTACTACCAGTGTGGCTGCTGGTGTACCACGGGCCCATTGTATTAGCTTTGAGAAAGACGGCGCTCTACTTCAAGAGCTATTTACTCGAGATGGTACTGGTACCTTGGTCATGGAACACCATTACGAGCAAACCCGAAGCGCCACTATCGATGATGTGGGCGGTATTCTCAAGCTTATTAAGCCATTGGAAGAAAGTGGTATTTTGGTGAAGCGCTCTCGTGAACGACTTGAAAACGAGATTAGCCAGTTCATCGTTATTGTTCGCGACGGTATGATCATCGCTTGTGCTGCGCTTTACTTGTATCCAGAAGATGGTACGGCTGAGCTAGCATGTGTCGCTACACACCCTGACTATCGCGGTAAAAATCGCGGAGAAAGGATCCTCGACGAAGTTAAGCTGAGGGCAAAACAATCTGGTATTAACGAGATATTCGTTTTAACCACGGTAACAGCTCACTGGTTTTTAGAACAAGGCTTTCAGCCTTCAGACATTACCGCTCTACCTTCGGTTAAAAAAGAGCTGTACAACTTTCAACGTAATTCAAAAGTTTTCACGCTCAAATTCTAAGGCGTATTGACCTCCGCTTCATTCACCGTTACTAATAAGCAGTAGCGGTGAATGTCATCATTTCGATGATGTTCACTTGATATTCAATGATTCACACTGTTCAAATAGGACGAGGGATTAGATGGCAATCTCAAGAAGAACATTTATGGCCGCTGGCGCGGCTACACTAGCGAGCGCAACAGTCATGAGCACTGAAACTAATTCACCTAACGCTATGAGTGGACAAGTGGTTCACAATGTCTATTTTTGGTTGAAGAAACCGGAGTCACTAGAAGATCGCGATTTACTCATCGCAGGATTGAAAACACTCTCCGCCATCCCCGCCATTAAAACGCTACAAATCGGTCTACCCGCCAACACGGAAAAACGCGATGTTGTTGATAACAGTTTTAATGTATTTGAACTCATGTACTTTGATAGCGTTGAAGCACAAAATGAATACCAAGTTCACCCCCTTCATACCGCATTTGTAGAAAACTACGGGCATCTGTGGGAGAAGGTTGTTGTACATGACTCTGTGTTAGTTTAACGAATATCCCACCCTATTAAGGATTGGCCTCAAGAAAAATCGTTAGCGTATCGCCAATATTTAGGTGATTTTGAGCCAATCCATTCCATTGCTTAAGCTTGTTAACAGTAACGTTAAAGTTGCGTGCAATTAACCACAAACTATCTCCCGACTGCACTTTGTATTCGATTTGCTGTTCAGCAAGAATCGGTAATATCAAGGTATCACCCGCACGAATTCGACTGTGAGTCAGTTGGTTGAATGCACGAATATCGGCTACCGATACATCAAAGTTTTTCGCGATTACGCTGAGGCTATCGCCACGTTTTATCCGATACGTTTTCCATTGGCTATCTGGCATTTCAGGCAGTGACACTAAGTAATCTTGCCAGTCTTCTGTTTTATCAGTTCGCAGCACAATATGTTCTGGCCCGCTAAGCAGTGCAGGAAAACGCCTATACCCCGGATTGAGCGTGGCTATTTCTTTCCAGTCGCTCGTGTTATCGATAATCACACCGCTATTCATTGGTGCTAATGTAATAACCGGCTGGTTGGCGATTTGTGGAAACTCGATAGTGCTATGCTTCAAAATATGTGCTGCTGCTAACAGCTTAGGCACAAAGTCCCGTGTCTCTCGGGGTAAGCGCAAACTAAAGAAATCCGTGGATTTACCTGCACGCTTGTTACGTCGAATGGCATTAGCTACTCTGCCCTCTCCGGTATTGTAGGCAGCAATGGCATGTAACCAATTTCCGTCGAAGCGCTTGTGTAGATAAGTCAGAAAATCCAACGCTGCATTCGTCGACTCTACAATATCTAGCCTACCGTCGTACCATGAGTTCACTTTCACACCATAATGCTTTGCAATAAGCGGCGTCAGTTGCCATAGGCCGGATGCTCGCTTGTCTGAGTATGCAGTGGTATTAAAGTCACTCTCAAACAGGGGTACTAGTGCTAATTCAACGGGCAGATTTCGACGCTCAATTTCAGTGACAATGTAGTATAAAAACGGGTCGGCACGACGGCTGATAACATTCATATAGTTAGGTTGATTGGCATACCATTGAATGCGTTTTTCCACCCGCTCGTGCTCTGACGCAGGAAACGACAATTGCATCCGAATACGTTCCCACACGTCATCTGTATTGGCGGGGTCTAATTGTACCAGCTTCGAATTGGCTTCTTCGGAATCTGGTACAACTTCAAGTACTGGCTTCACCGGAACAACAGAATTGTTGTCAATATCATTTGATACAACATCCTGTTCATCGGTGCTTGTAGTGACGCAGCCGCTTAACCAGAAAACTGCACATAAAACCCAACTAAAGCCCAGTGTATTGTTGCTGTGAAAATCTCGATAACTCATGAAGCTAAAACTCTTTTTGATTATTATTTTGGAGGCAATTTGATAGAGATCACAGTTTAGGAAGCACTGTTTCTGGGTCGAGCCGCAGTTGATCTCTCATCACTTCAAAATGTAAATGAACCCCGGTGGTTCTGCCCGTATCCCCTATTACGCCAATACGCTGACCTGCGCTAATCCAGTCTCCAGGTTTCACTGATATGGATGCGAGATGTGCATAAAGGGTTTGATAGCCACCTTTGTGCTGAATCAATACCGTATTGCCGAAATTAGGATGCAAAGTTTGTCCATCGGCTACAATAACAACGCCATCAGCGGCAGCAGTGATCGGACTGCCAATAGGTGCCACATAATCCACGCCTTTATGTGGTTTGTAAAACCTGATTTTGCTCACATTGTTATATGGTGAGCTGATACGATAATCTGTGAGAGGATGCTGCCACTTGGGCGCTTCGCTAATGCCCATAGTATCCCAATACAACTTTGCACCGAACAGTGCAACAATCGCTAGGCAAGTCACTAGAATCACTGCAATGTTTGTACTTTCAGTGCCATCAACGATATGAGTAAGTCGCTGTTTATAATCTTCAGCATCAAGTGCAGTTGAATTAAACTGAGCCACTGGACTTGTATGGGTCACTGCCGACTTTCTTAGTGATTGTAATAGTGTCTGAGCATACTCGAATTTACTTACCCCATAGCGTGCAATGGTATGACGGTCACATCGATGCTCCATTGCACGAACAAACTGACACTCCATTTTACCGATGAATGGGTTGATCCAAAAAACAGCACTCAACACTCTCCAAGTGATAACAGCAATAGGGTCTTTGGATGCGATATGTGTTAGCTCATGTTGAATCAAAATACGCTGTCGATTTTCGTTCATGGACGAAAAATACTGTGGCAGAACTACCAAAGGTTGGAACACGCCAAAAACGAAAGGACTGTGATTGAACTTCGACATAACCACTTTAGTGTTGGAAGGTGCCTTTATTTCCAAAGGAACAGTTTCGCGCACCATCACTTTGAGGCACCACCAGTTCAATGCCAACTTCGTGAGTTTGTAAAGTGCGATTCCAACGTAGCTTATAGCAAGTAAGGCCACTAGGTAGTCCATATCACTCAGACCCGCATGAGCTATGGTGGCATGCTTGATCATCTGGACGTTTTCAATACTTGTGTTAATCCAATTTACATTAAGCGGTTTAACCGCTAGTGTTGAATACGACAATGGCAACAGTGGTAAGAAACTTGCCAACAAACTTAACCACCACACGCCCGTTGACGTATTTCGCTGTCTTGTGAAATACGCTGTTGCGCAATAAACCAATCCAGAGAATATTAACCACGGAACCAATTTTTCAATGGTGAATTGCAATACTAATGAATCCACTATTTTTCCTTTTCTTCCTTGGCTAGTTGTTGCAAGAGTTCATCTAATTCATCGATCTCATCTTTTCCAATCAACCTGCTGTCGGCAAACATGGTGATGGGAAGTGGTTCATCCAACTCCAATACATTCGCTGCAAAATCACGCATGCATTTGGCCAATGTAGGGATTTTTTCTAGGTTTGCAGTAAAGATTTTTTTATGCCCCTGAGTACCCACACTGAGGATCCCTTTGGTGCCCATTCTCTCCAACGTTTTACGCGTCGAAGAGTAAGACCATCCGTATTTAAGCGATAAATGCTCATGGATATCCTTGGCCGTTCTTGGTTGGCTTTTCCAAAGAAGCTTCAATATTTCTAGTTCTGTTGGGTTAGGCGTCATTATCATCGACATTAAGTGTGACTTGTGTCGCACCTTATCATTATAAAATTAAGAAAACAAAGAAAATGCGACATTGGTCACACTTTTGGCTCATGCAATAATCATTTTTAGTGATAAATGAACTACACGAGTTTTCACTTGCATATGATGTGTGGTTTGAGCTTTACTGGTAAGACCAGAAAACACTAAGGCGTATCCAAATATGTTTGAAGATATCAAAATTGCCTGTGAAGACGGTTATGAGTTAGCAGCAACTGCATTTAGCCCCAAAAATGCTGCTTTGAAAGGCGCTGTTATGATTGGCCCCGCAACAGGAATAAAGCGACAATTTTACTTCGCTTTTGCGCAATTTCTTGCCGACCAAGGGTTTGGTGTTATTGCTTTTGATAACCGAGGTATTGGTGGTTCGAGTCAGGGAAAACCAAGCCAGAGTAAAGTGTCATTGGTGTGTTGGGGAACTCTGGATATGCCCGCAGTACTATCTACACTTAAATCACGCTTTCCTGATGTACCCTATTTTCTGGTGGGTCATAGTGCTGGGGGTCAGTTACTGGGTTTGATGCCAAACGTCCACGACCTAACAGCGTTTTGTAACTTTGCAAGTTCCTCAGGTCGCTTGAGAAATATGCGTTTGTCTTATCAATACAAAGCACATTTTTTCATGAACTTTTACATTCCCATGAGCAATTTACTTTTTGGCCACACCAAGTCCCAATGGGTAGGAATGGGAGAGCCGCTTCCAAAGCGTGCCGCTAGGCAGTGGCAACAATGGTGTAATGGCAGCGGCTACGTAAAAACGGCCTTTGATGGTGATGTCACTAATCACTATTACAACGAAATGACCATGCCGTCTAAATGGATATGGGCAAGCGATGATGACATAGCGAATTACGACAACGTAAAAGACATGCTAACGGTTTTCCCAAATATTAAGGCTGAAGTAAAACGGGTCAACCCACAAGAGTACAACCTTAAGGAAATTGGCCATATGAAGTTCTTTTCTCGTGCCAATCAGAAACTCTGGCCTGAGGTGTCTGAATTTCTCTCTTCACATAGTTGCTAGACTAGGTATTCGTAAGTTCTGCAACGAGCTGCTGCGCCGCAGTTCGTTGTGCAAAGTCAACATTTGAAGACAAAGCACGCTGAAGCAGGTCTAGCGCTTCTTGAGGCCGGTTTAGTTTATGAAGGGTGTAGGCCAAATGAAACTTAAGTGATGGGTTTATGTCATCTCTCACCGACGCCTCTCTCAATATGGGTAGCGCCTCGCTAAACTTCCTATTAGTCACCAATACCCACCCATAAGTATGCAACACGCTTGCATCATGAGGCATAAGCTGATGGGCTTGTTTGGCATATAATTCACTTTGCTGACTATTAATTGACAAATACAAGGTGGCTAATCGATTAAGTAGTGCATATCTGTTAGCTGACGTATTTTGCGCCAGTAAAATTTCGTAGTGAGAAATAGCTTCTTCTGCACTACCGAAATAGTAGTGATATTGGGCTAATAGGTTTCTGGAAAAGTAGCGCTCTGGATAACGTTCAACGAGTTCATTGACCATGGATAAAAAATCGCTGAAGTCACCTAGTTGAGTACTTAAGGTGTACAACTTGGCAAGGGCCAACTCGAAACCATCATCAATAGCAAGTACCTGCTTATAACGCTTGTAGGCCAAGGGAATATTTTTTTGGCTTTGTGCAAGCTCAGCCCACTTGAATAGTACGTATGGGTCGTTCGGTCTTTCATTCACTAACGGCGTCAGGGTTGTTTCAGCCTTGCTGAGCTCTCCATTGGCAAGCAGTAGCTTCACCCATTGAAGATGAATATTGACGTTGTTGGGTAATTGACCATGAGCTTTTTCAAGAATATCTATTCCTTTGCCCAGCTCTCCTAAGGCAAGCCATAGCTCTGACTCAGCCATCAAGGTGTCAGCGGTTCGCAAGCTGTTAATTTCTAATTTTAACAAGGTAGATTTAGCGGTAGTTGTATCACCAATCTTAATAAATAAGCTTGCCAATTGAACGTGCGCTTTATCATTATCAGGCTCTCTTGCGATAAGTCGGCGTAGTAACCCAACTCCGCGATTCACATTCCCTGTACTCACGTACGCGGCGACCGCAGCATAAGTGACCTGGGCGGAAACATCGTAACGAGCTAACAACCGCTCGTACAAGGTGAGTGCGCCTTGCACGTTTCCCATCACTAAGTTTACTTTCGCGAGCTGATAAACCACTTGAGGGTGGTCAGCACGCTGACCATTCAGCTGTTCCAACAGCATAAGGGCTTCTTCATATCGCGTCTGGTAAATGAGCAGTGTTGCCTTGTTATACTGAGTGGCAAACAAAGTGGGCGCTTCTGCAAGCACTTCATTCAATATCAACTCTGCCTCTTCATACTGCTTGTCGATAAGTAACAAAGCTGCATGTATATTTTTGACACTAATGTCTTCAGGATACATTGTAAGCAGTGTATTTATTGCTGATTGAGCACTTTTTGCATCGCCACTGTCGAGGTGAAACAACACATAAGCAATGAGTATTTGCCGGTTGTCGGCATGCTCACTCACTAATTGGTTTAATACTTCAGCTGCTCGCTCCCGCAAGCCTCTATTGAGCAGTACTCGAACTGAAAAAAGTGCCACATCAATACTATCTGGATATTCTGTTTGCAGGCGCTCAAGCAAAGTAACCGCTTTAAAGTTTCGCTTGTTTTCTAGGTACAAACCACCGAGCATTAAGGCGTGTTTCAAATTGACTTGTACCAACTCTTCCTCGTAATCCTGAATAGCATCCATCGCGGCTTGCTTATCGCCCAGTGCCATATTTGTGGTTGCAAGAAGAATGGCAGTCTGTAAATCACCTTCGGTAGCCGCCGAGAATGCGGCAAAATCTGCTCTGGCACTCTCAAAGTTTTCTTGCATTAAGGCAACCATCCCACGAAGGTAATATAAGGCAGGTTCAAGAACAAACGCCTCGTCAGTAACATTCGCTAATCGAGTAGCCATATCTTCTAATTGAGGCTGAATCTGAGCCAGTGACGCTATTTGACTGGTCAACCAACTATTCACAAACATGACATATAAATCGTCATGGGCTTGGGAGAGTAGATCCTCGGTGATGACAATGGCGGTATCAAAATCTTGAGACGACACATAGGCGTCAATTAAGCTTCTGGCAATATAAGCAGTATTGGGTGAAATGAGGTAGGCTTTGTTGTAATGCTGCTGGGCCAGACTAAGATTTCCTTTTGCCTTTTCCAACTCCCCAAGCAACCACCATGTCTTTGCATTGGTATCTAGGTGCTGTGTAGACTTAACAATCAAGGCTTCTGCCGCTTCGGTATTGCCCTCATTCAAGGCTAATAGTGCTAAGCCATTTAAACCCAAGGGATGATCTGGTACTAAACGCAATATGGACTGGTACTCTTCTTTGGCACAAAGCAACCGCTGCACTCCTTCACACGCCTGAGCGCGAAAAGACAGCCATAAGACTCGGTCTTCCACATTGAGAATACGACTGTAATCCTGTTCGAGTATCCGTGAATAATCTCTCAAACGCAGAAGTACCTCTCCCCATGGAGCCAATATTAAACTGGGGTCTGCACCTCTATCAAAAGCACTCTGAAATGATTCGTTCGACTGTTCAAACAAGCCATTGTCTAGGTAAAGTTGCGCAAGAAGGACGTGGGCGGGGACATAATCTGGCTGTTGTTGCAGCGCGTTCTTAACGTAAATATACGCTTCTTTGTATTGCTGTTTGTTGTATGCGCTTATGGCAAGCTCGTAATTTTCATTAACGGCGGCATTAACAGAGGCACAAAAAAGTAAAACTGCCACGGCAATACACCGCAGCAGTCCAGTAATACTCTTATTCATTAAGTTCAGCGTGAGTAGCGTCTTAAGGTAATAAATAGTAACGCTGACAGACCAATAAGTGCAATGGGTGGTGCAGGAACTTGCACTAACTGACTGCCTTGCGGGCGCTCGTATTCAAACACAAAATTGTGAAACTCCCTTGCTCCAGAATAAGAAACCGCTGCGAAAGCTCCATCAAAGGACGCTCCACCCGACGTTGAAGCCAATGGGGCAAGAACTGATCCCTTAACAGCTAAGCTATTGAAGTTAATACTGGTTGCATCATAGAAGTTCCACAACACATTTGAGAATGCTTGATTCGATGTAAATCCGTTATTCAAGTTAACGCCACCGCCAATAACGACGTCCGTCGAGCTAGAGACACTGCTTGCAGCAACATTTATGATGACAGTTTCAGCCTCGCCCCAATTAAGCGAAAGGTTACTGTTCTGGGCAAATATCTGGTCTGCGGAAACGTTAAATACTGCTACGTCGTCAGTACCAGCGTAATTAAAGGTGCCATTACTGAACACACCGTTTTCGGTCAAACTTGAGTAGTACGCTGCGTCAGCACGTATAGTCGATGCAATTGTGTTCACGCCAACTTGTGCATTGTAGATAGCTTGTCCATCGTTTCCGTCGTTTAGCTCAACGTGAGACGCATTTAGTGTTCCACCGTAAACGAGGTTATTGTCTCGGAGCACGCGCACGACATTGGCGTTGATATCACCAGCAACAGTAACCGCGTCAATCGCAGTGTCAGTATTTGGCAAGCGACTACCAAACTCAACAGCGTGTCCTGCGGCGTTAAGATCTCCACCAATATAGGTACGGCCCTGAACATCACCACCAGAAAAGTTGTAGTCCTCTAACAAAATGAGGTTGTATTCGCCTAATAAGTTATCTTCGGCAATTGCACTAAAAGATCCCAAGAGGCAGGCAAAGCAACATACTAAAAACCGGTACAGCAATGACACAATCCCAACGTAAATGACACAGAATACAAAGAACAAGTAGGATTAAAGCAAATATTAGGCCACTTATAAAACCATTATTATTCAATAGGATAGCAATTACCACATTCTGAGCAATACAGTGATGTAAAAACTTCTGACAGCCTCTGACTACACATGTTACCCAGAAGCTGCATGAATAACTATGAAAGTGCCTTTACATCAAGACGGTTTAGTAGAGCTAATTACATCATCAATATCACTTGCAGAATGACGATTTGGCACCTGCCCTTCGTCACCCCAAGTACGGTTCACCAACCGCCCTCGCTGAACTGCTGGCCTA
>JALUXV010000481.1 GCA_027013165.1 Alteromonadaceae bacterium | reverse complement strand
AAGAGGGGTGGGTGCGTGTTTGTATAATGGGTAAAAAGTGGCTCCCCCTCCCCGACTCGAACGGGGGACCTGCGGATTAACAGTCCGTCGCTCTAACCAACTGAGCTAAGGGGGAATCGACACATTTTTACGATTGAAAAGTTGGCTCCCCCTCCCCGACTCGAACGGGGGACCTGCGGATTAACAGTCCGTCGCTCTAACCAACTGAGCTAAGGGGGACCTGCTTTTCAACGGAGGCGAATATTAAAGACGTACCGCGGCGCTGTCAACAAACTTAATGCATTTTTTGTGTTAAGTGCGCAAAAAATAGCTTTTTAACCGTTTCGCGCTTAATTCGTGTACAAAGCTTCAAAAAATGCGCTTAATAAGTAGCCAACCGGCCCAGGTACGCAACATAAAGGCGTTGCTACTTAATGTCGTGTCTTCATTTTAAAAATTTCCCTTTGGTATAGCTTAACAAATAACCTTAATAACAAATTGCTATAAAAAATGTTTTGATTACTGTTTTAATATACAGTATTTAATAAATATGTAACCTTATACATTGTTCCTTGGGGTTAGTTGTTACTTACCTAAATTACGCATGTATTGCCACAATGTCGCGTAAAATCTAGGGTTGAGCTAGTTATCCACTAAATCTGTGGATAACTATGTTGATAGTTGTTTATAGCAGAGAAGAATTACGAGATCGTCTGTGGTTGGATCAAGGTTAATCTAAGTGGGTAATGGATAAAATTCAATATAAAACAATTGCTTGAGGAATTCCCATGGATCGTTTTTATTGATCTTAAAAGATCAGTTGGACAAAAAATATCTTGTGTGTTAATTCACCGGACACTTGAGATTAGCTCAATGATTCTCCATGAACTTGGTATAAATATACATTTTGTTAACATGTTTGCGTAAGTCGTTGACATGGGTGTTTACGCTTTAATCATTCTGTAGGTGTCTTATTTTCGACATTTTAGTGTCATTTTATTGTCATGGCTTTTTTGTCACTTAATACCGTTTTGTTGCGCGAGTGGGTATATAGAAAAATCATAGAAAACTTAATTTTCGTATCAAAACGCCTGTTAAGTCATATTTTAAAGTAACAGTGGATACCTTTTTCAACGTTCGTTAATCACGCCTTGATTGCTTTTAATCGTTTTCACATGGTCTCAATTCACGGCCTAGCGTAGACTATGTACACTAATTTACCTGAAGGCGGTGAACTCCGTCTTTTATATGCTGTTGGCACTGCGAGGGTTTGTGAAAGCTGAATCATCAAAAAGTTCGATGTCTAACTTAACTGAGGGAGATATCCCATCCACGCTGAAGCGCATGACTATTCCTATGGTTTTAGGCATGATCATGATGATGAGTTTTGGCTTGGTTGATACGTTTTTTGTAAGTTTACTTGGCACAGAACCACTCGCTGCAATTAGTTTTACTTTTCCTGTGACTTTTACGGTTATCAGTTTAAATATCGGCTTGGGAATTGGTACGTCGGCGATTATTGGTAAGTTACAGGGCGCCGGTGAAGTGACTAAATCAAAGCTGTATGCCACAGGAGCTTTATCGTTGTCGGCGATATTTGTGGGCATCTTGGCTTGCATCGGTTTTTTCACTATTGAGCCTATTTTCTACTTATTAAACGCGTCTTATTCACTCATGCCCTATATTAGCGACTATATGGAGCTGTGGTATTTATCAAGTATCTTCTTAGCTATTCCTATGGTTGGAAATAGTGTGCTTAGGGCCTGTGGAGACACCAAAACGCCCAGTATTATTATGGCAGTAGGCGGTGGATTGAATGCATTACTTGATCCTTTGTTCATTTTCGGTTTTGGCCCAATACCAGCCATGGGAATACAAGGTGCAGCGTTAGCTACCTTGATTGCTTGGTTTATCGGCGCAGGCTGGATTTTGTATATTCTTGCGGTTCAGCGAGGACTTATACTTACTCGTGTTATTTCGCTAAAAGCACTTAAAGTGAGTTTTCGTCCTATTTTGAAAATAGGCTTACCAGCCGCTGGCGCTAATATGTTGACGCCAGTCGCTGGTGGCATTATGACAGCGGTTGTCGCTAGTTATGGTGCAGAGGCGGTAGCGGCCTGGGGGGTCGGTAATCGCATGGAGTCAATTGCTTGTATCGTAGTTTTAGCGCTGTCGATGACGTTGCCTCCTTTTATCAGTCAGAATATGGGGGCGAATCGTTTCGACCGGGTTGAGCAGGGGTATTGGACTGCGGTTCGATTTGTCATTGTTTGGCAGCTAGTGGTATTCGTCGTTATGTGGCTGTTATCTACATGGATTGCCTATGCATTTGCCAAAGAGCCAGAAGTAGCAGAGTTGATTCAATTATTCCTAATGGTTGTTCCCTTGGGTTATGGTTTACAAGGCATCATTATCCTTACCAATTCTTCGATGAACGCTATGCATTTGCCAATGCGTGCGCTGTGGTTAAGTTTGACGCGGTTATTTGTATTCTTTGTGCCCTTGAGCTATTTGGGTAGCCTTTATTGGGGATTGGTAGGTTTATACTGGGGCACAGTATTGGCAAACATATTAATGGCTACAGTATCGATTACCGTGTTCAAACGTTCGATTGCAAAAAGCCATGAGTAAAATTGGAGAAATTTATGTCTAAAGGGTTTGTGCTTCACTCTGATTACAAGCCGTCTGGAGATCAGCCTAAGGCCATCGAGGGACTTATCGATGGTTTGGAAAGCGGCTTAGCGACACAAATTCTTCTCGGTGTAACTGGCTCTGGTAAAACCTTTACCATGGCTAATGTTA
The DNA here is from genome assembly GCA_027013165.1 of Alteromonadaceae bacterium. Classification (GTDB taxonomy): domain Bacteria; phylum Pseudomonadota; class Gammaproteobacteria; order Enterobacterales; family Alteromonadaceae; genus Alteromonas. The sequence goes on along the minus strand of JALUXV010000481.1, from coordinate 5,669 downwards.
TTGCAGATGTTCAGCGCCCTACACTTATTTTAGCGCACAACAAAACACTCGCTGCACAGTTATATGGAGAGATGAAAGAGTTCTTTCCTGAAAATGCTGTTGAGTATTTTGTTTCTTATTATGACTACTATCAGCCCGAAGCGTACGTGCCAAGTACCGACACTTTTATTGAAAAAGACGCGTCGATAAATGATCACATAGAGCAAATGCGACTGTCAGCGACAAAAGCGCTGATGGAACGTCGTGATGTTATTATTGTAGCCAGTGTGTCAGCCATTTATGGTTTGGGTGATCCTGAGTCGTATATGAAAATGCTTTTGCATTTGCGTCAGGGCGACACCATGGACCAGCGAGACATACTGCGTCGATTGGCTGAACTTCAGTACACGCGCAATGATATTGCCTTTGAACGTGGTACTTTCAGGGTACGTGGCGATGTTATCGATATTTTCCCTGCCGACTCTGAAAAACAAGCGGTGCGAGTGGAATTGTTTGATGATGAAATTGACAAAATTAGCTTATTCGATCCACTCACTGGTGCCATTGATAAGTCAGTGGTGCGTACGACGGTTTTTCCAAAAACTCACTACGTAACGCCACGGGAAAAAATTCTCAATGCGGTAGATGAAATCAAAGAAGAACTCGCCGAGCGTAAAAAGCAACTGCTAAGTATTAATAAATTAATCGAAGAACAACGGGTGTCCCAGCGCACGCAATTTGATATCGAGATGATGATGGAGCTGGGTTATTGTTCGGGAATAGAGAACTACTCTCGTTATCTCTCTGGTCGTGCACCCGGCGAGCCACCACCTACATTACTTGACTATTTTCCTGGCGACGGGTTGATGTTTATCGATGAGTCTCACGTTACTGTGTCGCAAATCGGCGCTATGTACAAAGGTGACCGCTCAAGAAAAGAAACACTCGTTGAGTACGGCTTTAGGCTGCCTTCAGCGTTGGACAACCGTCCACTTAAGTTTGATGAGTTTGAGCATATTTCACCACAAACTGTATATGTCTCGGCAACACCGGGTAATTACGAGCTGGAAAAGTGTCCAGACGATATTGTTGAACAAGTCGTTAGACCCACAGGGTTACTCGACCCAGAAATCGAAGTTCGCCCAGTGGCAACGCAAGTGGATGATGTACTCTCCGAAATTCAAAAGCGTGTTGCCCTAGATGAGCGGGTACTGATAACTACACTTACCAAGAGAATGGCTGAGGATTTAAGCGAATATCTCAATGAACATGACGTGAAAGTGCGCTACTTGCACTCAGATATCGATACCGTAGAGCGTATCGAAATCATCAGAGATTTACGACTTGGTAAGTTTGATGTGCTTGTGGGCATCAACTTGTTAAGGGAAGGCTTGGATATGCCTGAAGTTTCATTGGTAGCAATACTTGATGCGGATAAAGAAGGTTTTCTTCGCGCAGAACGATCGCTTATCCAGACCATTGGTCGTGCAGCACGTCACGTGAATGGTAAGGCAATCCTATACGGAGATGTGATCACAAAATCCATGAAAAAGGCCATGGATGAAACTGCCCGTCGTCGCGAGAAACAGATGGCACACAATAAAGCTAACAATATTGTTCCAATGCGCCTTAACAAGCCTATTACCGATATCATGGACGTTGGAGACAGCAATCAGCATCCTGCATCAGGTAAGGTAAAACTGCGCAAAGTTGCCGAGAAAAAAGTACAGCAATCTGCGGCAAGCGCCACAGAATTAATGACGCAAATTGCCGAGTTAGAGAAACAAATGTTCGAATTTGCTAAGGAACTTGAGTTCGAGAAAGCAGCGGCGCTTAGAGACGATATTGAAACGCTGAGAAAGCAAGTGGTTGCGCTATCCTAGGTGAGACTTTCGTCAAAATCGCTGATATTGCCCTGTTTACCCCTATAAATCCTTGTGTGCCCGTTGTAATCGCGGGCGCACTTGCCTATAGTGCTAGGTAGAGTATCCAGAACTATACCTAAAACAGGTGTCTCTATGCTAAATCGATTGCAAGAATCTGATATTAAACTACTTCGTGTTTTTTACGCAGTAGCTAGCTGTAATGGTTTTACTGCCGCAGAACCCGTGCTACGAATGCAACGCCCTAATATCAGCGCTGCCATTAAAAAATTGGAAGAGCGTCTTGATTTGGTTTTGTGTCATCGCGGTCGTGGTGGTTTTCAAATGACCAAAGAAGGTGAGGTGGTCTTTCAGGAAACCAAACGTATCTTTAACGCCTTCGATAACTTTGTATTCAACCTTAAGTCACTTCACGACGACTACTCTGGTCACATTACTATAGTTTTAATGGCTGGTTTACCTCTGTCAATGCACCTAGCAGTGAGTAAAGCGGTGAAGAGTACAATGAAAAAGTTTGATGATATTCACGTGAATATTCAAACCCGTTTGTACAACGAAGTGGAACACGTCGCATTGTCTGGCGAGTGTCACTTGGTAGTGTCGACGTACGATATGGTTAAACCCGAGTCTGTTACCTTCCACCCGGTAGGAATTGCTTGTGAAGGGCGCTTGTACTGTGCACCAACCCATGCACTTGCAAAGTATCGCGATACTGAATTGCCTGATAATGTAAATATTGAAGATTATCCCGCAATAGGTATCTCCGGGTTGTCATCTGCGAATTACATTGAAGAAGAGTCGCGCCTTGCTATTCAAACCTTCTCTGATTCTTACGATGCTGCAATGTCTGCAATGATGACAGGAGAGTATATTGGCTTGTTACCTGATTATATGGCGAAGGAGCAGGGTGCAGCGCTTGGCTTAGTGCCAATTGCAAAGGGTAGTTTATTCAACTTTAAGCACGACTTATTTGTTATGAATGGAAAGAATACGCGATTAAATCCAGTATTGCGTCACTGTATTAAAGAGCTATCTTACTTCATCTCTGAAAGTCAGAAGGGATAATCGAGGTCTTCGATATTTGCAGCGCAAGGTTGTGCGCTGCAAATACTAGAGCTTCGACTCACTAAGCTTCATAGTCCAAAGGGTCAGTGGCTTGGTTGTCTCTGAACGCCTCTAGGCGCTCCTCACATGCACCACATTTGCCGCATGCTAGTTCTCGGCCGTTGTAGCAAGTCCACGTTTCCCCATAGTCCAGTTCCATGGCTAAACCCGCGGTTAAAATGTCAGTTTTACTCACATCTAAATAGGGCGTAACAATTTCCACTTCTGTGTAGTTTGCAATACGACAAACATCGTTCATTTTGTTGACGAATTCAGGACGGCAATCTGGATATATAGCGTGATCACCTGAATGAGCACCGTAGTAGACCTCGTTGGCTTCAAGGCTTACAGCGTAACCCACAGCCATTGAGAGCAATATCATATTTCGGTTAGGCACTACGGTTTGCTTCATGCTGGGCTCTTCGTAATGCCCTTCTGGTACCTCGATATTGTCGGTGAGTGCAGAACCACCAATGAGGGTGTTGATTGCGCTAATATCAACGACTTTATGGGGTATGTTGAGCTTGTTACATACCTTTGCTGCGTAATCGAGTTCTTTTTTGTGGCGCTGCCCATAATCAAAAGAAAGAGCATGAACTTGCTTGCCATCTCGTAAGGCTTTGTGGAGCACAGTGTACGAATCCATGCCTCCCGAATAAATAACAACAACCTTTTCTGACATAATTATTTAATTGATTTGGAAATTATCACAGAATTTTATGTGATCCTTGCTAAAATCCCAACCTACAATTGAATAAGAAACTGAAATTGGCACACCGAATGACATTAAAGATAAACGAAATGTTTGAAACCATCCAAGGGGAGGGCACATATACTGGTGTACCCTCGATTTTTGTTCGCCTGCAAGGCTGCCCAGTTGGATGTTCGTGGTGTGATACTAAACATACATGGGTGATTAACGAGGATTTGGCGGTTTCACCAGACAAGGTGATTACTAAAACCCAGGAAAGCGAGCACTTTTTTAACGTTGACGAACAGGAACTTCTCGAACTCTTTAAACAGCAAGGTTACAAGGCCACCCATGTAGTTATTACCGGCGGTGAGCCCTGTATGTATGATTTACGTCCGCTAACAGGTTTTCTTAGCGCCCGTGGTTTTACTTCTCAAATAGAAACCAGTGGTACTTTTGAAGTACTTTGTAGCGAGGATACTTGGGTGACCGTATCGCCCAAGGTTAATATGAAAGGCGGATACGAAGTGCGTGTGGATGCGTTAGAACGAGCTAACGAAATTAAACACCCAATCGCTATGGAAAAACATGTAGAAGAGTTGGACGAACTACTCAACCAATTGTCTACGCTTGACGGAAAGACAGTATGTTTACAGCCTATTAGTCAACAAGATCGAGCCACGGCATTGGCGATTAAAACCTGTATTGCGCGAAATTGGCGCCTTTCATTACAGACCCATAAATACATTGGTATCGAATAGCTAAGGCGCACGCTAGCAAAGGAATAGAACTATGTTGGAAAAACGTTGGTGTCATTGGTTACTCACCTGTAGCTTACTGTTTTTTACCTCATCGGCTTTTTCAGCCATGTGGACAGTGACTTATCCTAGGCCGTTAGACGACTCGGATAAACGGTCTGAATATCCCATAGCATTATTACAGCTCGCTTTAGATAAAACGGGTGTTAACTACGAACTACTAGCTTCAGATCGAATTTTGCTGTCGGGCAAAGCAATACGTCAACTGAAAGAAAACAGAGAAGTTAACGTGGTGTGGAGTATGACAGATGCACAACGTGAAAGAGACTTAATTCCCATTCGAATACCAATTGCTAAAGGGCTTATTGGCTTACGCTTATTGGTTATAAACAAGGAGCAACAAGACGTTTTCTCTGAGCTAAATAGTCGAAGAAGATTAATGACAATGTCGCCATTGCAAGGTGACGATTGGCCCGATACTAAAATTTTGCAGGCTAATGGCTTTAATGTTGTGACTGTTCCCGATTTTAGAGAAGGTTACACGGTACTAGAACGTGAATCCCAAGTGTTCTTTCCTAGGTCTGTCATTGAGGTTCTACCTGAGTTAGCCGAAGGACGCAGAGAAAACAAATTTATGATTGCCCCAGACGTTGCTTTGTATTACCCCACGGCTATGTACTACTTTGTCAGTAAAAGTAATCCTACGTTAGCGCGCCTTATTGAAACAGGTTTACAAAGAGCCTTGGACGACGGCTCATTTGACGAGCTTTTTGCAAGCACCTATGAGACTGTTTTAGCCGACCTCGACATTAATGGCCGACAAATTTTTAGGCTGGAAAACCCATTATTGCCAGAGTTGACCCCCTTGTCTGATACCAAGCTTTGGTACCTCTCAGAGAGCCAGTAGATACAAAAAAGCACTGACTAAGTCAGTGCCTTCTATATTCATAGTAGCGGTTAAGATTCACCAGCGTGAACGTCTTTCATTGAACGACCCGATGGGTCAGCATTATTCTTGAAGCTTTCGTCCCATTCAAGGGCTTCAACAGTACTACAAGCAATTGATTTACCGCCTGGAACACATTTCGCTGCACTTTCTTGCGGGAAGTAACCCTCAAAAATCGTGCGGTAGTAATAACCTTCTTTGGTATCAGGTGTATTAACCGGGAAGCGGAATTCCGCAGAGCCCAACTGCTGGTCAGTTACTTGCTCTTCCACAAAATCGCGAATAGAGTCAATCCACGAGTATCCTAC
>JALUXV010000480.1 GCA_027013165.1 Alteromonadaceae bacterium | reverse complement strand
GGTTTGCGCTAGCGCCAAATAGCCTAGCGCAATGTCCAACGTCTGCACTAACTCAAGATTTCAACAACGAGAGTTAGCCCAAAAGTAAAACTCAGTGCTAGGGCGTCTCTGGTGTGGCATTCAAAAGAGTTTACTATGCGTTTACTTGGTGTATACCTAACGAAATTTTGCTTGGTGTTTTTCGGGTTCCAAGCGTTCGAGTTGCATGCAAAAGATTATTTTGTTGAGAGTAAGCAGGCGTTCTACGATATAGCGTCAAGCCTCGAAGCCGGTGATAATGTCGTTCTAAAAAACGGCACATGGAATAACTTTGAAATACTCCTTTCTGGCAAAGGAACAAAAGAATTGCCAATTACCCTTACGGCAGAAACCAAGGGTAAAGTAATACTCTCTGGAGAATCCAATTTAAGACTAGCGGGTGAATACCTATTCGTTTCAGGTTTAGTCTTCAAAGACGGATACACACCAAGTAGCGCAGTTATTGAGTTTCGCAAAGACAAACACGAACTGGCTAACCATTCTCGCGTAAGCGAAATCGTAATAGATAATTACAACAACCCTGACAGGCAAGAATCAGATTACTGGGTTGCCTTGTACGGCCAGTACAACCGATTTGACCACAGTCACCTAGTTGGCAAGCGTAACAAAGGTGTTACTGTAGCCGTCCGACTCAACGACGAGCGTAGCCAAGAAAATCATCATAGACTCGACCACAACTATTTTGGCTACAGACCAACGTTTGGCTCTAATGGCGGCGAAACACTGCGCATTGGTACCAGTCATTATTCTCTCACCGATTCTTTCACAGTTGTTGAAAATAACTACTTTGAAATGACCAATGGTGAGGTGGAGATTATCTCTATCAAATCCGGTAAAAACGAGCTGAGAGGCAACCTTTTTCTTGAAGCTCAAGGCACCTTAACCATGCGTCATGGCAATGGAAACATTATTGAAAACAATGTTTTCCTAGGCAACGGTGTTGCACACACAGGTGGTATTCGGGTCATCAACAAAGACCAAGTGATCAGAAATAACTATTTAGAAGGGCTCACTGGTTTTAGATTCGGCAGCGGTTTTACGGTAATGAATGGGGTACCCAATTCGCCCATCAACCGCTATCACCAAGTTGAAAATGCAACGATTGAAAACAATACCTTTGTAAACGTAGCGCATATCCAGCTTGCTGCGGGTAGTGATGCAGAACGCAGTGCAGTACCTATTAATAGCGTGATGCGCAATAACGTATTCTTCAATGAAACCGGAACACAACCTTTCACGGCATTTGACGATGTGAGTGGAATCAGATTCAGTGACAACGTTTCTAATACCTCGGTGTTAGAAGACGTGTCATATGGCGTAACACAAACCCAGTTATCCGCCGAGCGTCAAAGCAATGGTTTGCTAGCTATCTCTGGTGTTGGGGAAAAAGGCGCGGGTACTCTTGAGGTCATTACAAAAGCCGATACTGGAGTAGCCTGGTATCCTAAAACACCCGCAATTATCCCATTTGAGTCAGGTAACACACTGCTGGTAGAAAATTCTCCAGAAGCCTTTATGGCGGCAGTCAATGAGGCTCAACACGGCGACATCTTAGTGTTGGAAGATGGTCAGTATGACTTGTCTAAGCTCGTAAAAATACACAAGGTGTTATCCATTAAGGCGCAAAACCCTGGCATGGCGCGTATTACCTACGAGCGCACGGCTTTGTTCGAAATTCATGATGGCGGCGCACTTAAGCTAGACGGCCTTGTACTGTCGGGTGAGGCGAGTCCAGACGCCCATGGTAACAGCGTGGTACGCACACAAAAATTTGGCATGATTGAAAACTATCGCTTTGTTATGACCAACACCAGTGTTGTGGACCTTGATATCAACCATTCGTTTCATTTCTTTTTGACGGGTAAAGGTGCTTTCGCTGATGAAATCCGTTTAGAAAACAACACTTTCTCTGATGTCACTGGTGACATCGTTCGTCTCGATTCAGAAATTGAAGACCTGGGTATATACAACGCCGAATACTTGTATTTACTCAACAACAGCTTCAGCAATGTACAAGGCGCCGTTGCAAAGTTATATCGCGGTGGCACTGATGAAAGCACCTTTGGCCCACATCTTATGATGACGGGCAATTCGCTCAATAACGTGGGACTAGGTCGCAGAAATAAGTCTGAATCCAGCGTTTATCTGCACGGTGTACAAGTTACCGAAATCAATAACAACACTGTGGTGAATTCAGCTCCGGTGTCGGTTGAGCACACGGTTGGCGAGCCCAAAACTGTTATTAGCAATAATGTATTCAATGGTTCCAGTGCGCCTCAAATTACTGAGTTGCGTGTTGAAGGTCCACATACCGCGGTGTTGGAAAACAACACTGTGATGCAGTAGTGAGGAATAAGCTGAGTGTTTTTCTCTAGTTTAAAATCAAAATTTATCTCGGTAACACTTGTTACTGTTGTTACCTTGGGGTCTGCTTTGCCGGTATGGGCAACTCATCCAAATTTGGTCATTACCCAATCAGACGTTGAGTTGATGCGTGAAGCAGTAGTTATCGATGGTCGCTTTTCACAAGCCTACCAATCGCTTAAAAATACGGTTGATCAACAAATTGCATTACCTATTACCGTTCCCGTTCCAAAAGATGGTGGCGGTGGCTATACCCATGAGCGACACAAAAAAAATTACCAGCTAATGTTTAATGCTGGAATCGTGTATCAGCTCAGTCAAGATGAGAAATACGCTGATTTCGTCAAAGACATGTTGTTAGTTTACGCTGATTTATATCCGACATTGCCCTTACACCCCGAGCGACGAGTTAATTCGCAAAATCCTGGTAAGTTCTTTTGGCAAAGTTTGAATGAGGCGGTTTGGTTGGTCTACACCATTCAAGCATACGACCTTGTAATTAATGTATTGTCAGAAGAAGAACAAAACATCATCGAAACCCAGCTACTTAAACCTGTCGCTAGGTTTTTATCTTCTGGTCAACCTTCTACCTTCAACAAAGTTCACAACCACGGTACGTGGGCAACTGCCGGTGTGGGGATGGCAGGTTATGTGCTCGACGAACCTGAGTGGGTAGAGATAGCCTTGTATGATCTGGAAAAGTCAGGTAAGGGCGGCTTTATACGTCAGTTAGACGAACTGTTCTCACCGCAGGGCTACTACAATGAAGGTCCTTATTACCAGCGCTATGCACTCTTTCCGTTTGTTACTTTTGCTAAGGCAATTGAAAACAACGAGCCAGACCGTGAGATTTTCAAACACCGTGATGGCGTATTGTTGAAGGCCATCGATACTACGATTCAATTGAGTTACAACGGGCTTTTCTTCCCTATCAATGATGCTATCAAAACCAAAGGCATCGACACCATAGAGCTGGTCCATGGTGTAACCATTGCTTATGGCCTTACCCAAGATACTGGTTTGTTGGATATCGCAGAGCGACAAAATCAAATCATTTTGTCTGGAGATGGTCTGCGAGTCGCCAATGCATTAGATGCGGGAAAAGCAACGCCTTACACCTTCGATTCAGTGGCGTTCGGCGATGGAAAAGACGGTGATGAGGGTGCGCTGGTTGTAATGCGCAGTCAGGTTGCCGGAGACCAAGCGGTACTCTTTAAGCCTGCCGCTCAAGGTTTAGGGCATGGGCATTTCGATAAGCTGACATGGCAGTTCTACGACAACGGAAGCGAAATTATTTCGGATTATGGCGCCGCGCGATTCCTCAATGTTGAAGCAAAGTACGGCGGTCGTTATTTGCCTGAAAACAATACTTATGCAAAACAAACCATTTCACATAATACGGTTGTTGTTGATGAAACAAGTCACTTTGATGCAAGAGTAAGTGTTGGTAACGCCAATGCGCCTACACTCAACTTTTTTGAGAGCAGCGAAAACGGTGTGGTATCTAGCGGTGAAATTAGCACTGCATACGAGGGTGTAACCTTGGAGCGTACCCTTGCACTGGTTAACCTTACTGAATTGGAACGTACTATTACACTTGATTTGTTTGAGGTGACAAGTGTTGACGAACATCAATACGACCTGCCATTGCATTATCAAGGCCATCTCATCGACACCAATTTTCAACTCTCAGCAAATACCAACCAACTTCCCGCACTAGGAGAGGCAAACGGTTATCAACATTTGTGGTTGCGTGCAACAGGTACACCTGAATCAGGTTTAGCACGTGTTACGTGGCTCAGCGATAACGGCCGATTTTACAGTCAAACCAGCTTTGTTGATGGTGATGAATCATTTTTGTTTACCCAAATTGGTGCCAACGATCCAAATTTCAATTTGCGTAATGAGAACGGGTTTATAAGACGGGTTTCTGGTGCGAAAACCCATAGGTTTGTTTCGTTATTAGAGCCTCATGGTGAATACAACCCAAGCAAAGAATACACGCTTGAAGCTACCAGTAGTCTTGAGTCTTTCGAAGTTACCGACCAGGGCTCAGTGACGCTTGTGCACGTTACCATTGCGTCACACGAATATTTAATTGCGATTGACCATGCTTCAGAAGTATCAGGACAAACGCAAATCAGATTCCAAAATAAAACATATTTGTTAAATGGCCATCTTGGCGTTTTTCAACTTAACAACCACTAGGGGTAAATAAAATGCAAAAGCAAAGCGACGCTTTTTTATTTGGTAATGAAACAGAAATTGAAGATCTTGGTGGTGGCCTCAAACGTCAAATGCTTGGCTACAATGAAGAACTTATGGCTGTTAAGGTTTTCTTTGATGTTGGGGCACAGGGTTACACCCATAGTCATCGTCACTCTCAAGTAACTTACGTTGTTGAAGGTGAATTTCATTTCACTGTTGGCGAAGAAACAAAGATTATGAAACCTGGCGATAGTTGCCTAATTCCTCCTTTTGTTGACCATGGCGCCATTTGTCCAACTGGCGGCATCTTAATAGACACATTCAGCCCACCACGTGAAGATTTCTTAGAGGAATAATTATGAAACTAAATGGATTGCGTTGGTGGGTTATCGCGTTAATCGCGTTAGCAACCATCATTAACTATATTGACCGTCAGGCGCTCAGTGTATTGTGGCCAGACATTGTGGAAGATTTGTTCCCCGATGAGTCAGCCGTAGAGCGAAAGCAAATCTACGCTAATATCTCTATTGTTTTTGTGTTCGCGTATGCATTCGGCCAAGCCATATTCGGTAAAATCTTTGATTGGGTAGGCACCCGCATTGGTTTTGTGCTGTCTATTGGTGTGTGGTCGCTAGCCACTGTTGCTCATGCCTTTGCACAAGGGCTACTCACGTTCAGTATCTTCCGCGGCATTCTTGGTGTGGCCGAGGCGGGTAATTGGCCAGGCGCTACCAAAGGTAATGCCGAGTGGTTCCCCATTAAGGAACGTGCGTTGGCTCAAGGTATTTTTAACTCAGGTGCTGCAATAGGTGGCATAGTTGCTATACCACTGATCGCCTTCATGACAGTTTACTTTAGCTGGAAGATGGTATTCATTGTTGTGGGCTTAGTGGGGCTTTTATGGCTTATCCCTTGGCTTATCTTGGTGAAAGCGCCACCGGGTTCACACCCATGGATCACTGAAGAAGAAAAAGAATATATTCTCACTGGCCAACGCAGTGAACCAGAAAGCACTTCCGATGTAACTGAAGAAGAATATTGCCCATCTACTGGTGAACTTTTATCAAGAAAGCAAAGCTGGGGGGTGATTATTGCCTCTGCTGCAATCGACCCGATTTGGTGGTTGTTCGTTTTCTGGATCCCTATCTATCTTAACGAAGTGTATTCAATGGATGTTCAGTCTATAGGTATCTATGGATGGGTTCCCTACGTAGGCGCTATGTTTGGCGCGTGGTTTGGTGGATTACTTGCTCAAAATAGGCTTAAAGCAGGGTGGTCAACTGATAAAACACGTAAGTTCATTATCACCCTTGGTTGTTTAATCATGCTGCCTGCGCTACTTGCTTTAGCAAATCCTGGTGCACCAGTAGTTGCAGTACTGATCATGGCAGTTATCTTGTTTGGTTTCCAAACGGCGATTGGTAACGTTCAGACCCTTCCTAGTGATTTATTAGGTAAAAAGGCCGTAGGTACCTTGGCTGGGTTTTCAGGTATGGCAGCGAAACTAGGTGCTGTAGGTCTTACCTCCTTGGTGCCAATTCTTACCGCCGATGGAAACTACACTCCAGTGTTTGTTATTGGTGCGTCGTTAGCAATTATCGCGATGGCTGCTGTGTGGTTCCTTATTCCTAAAGTAGAACCGCTCAAAAAGCCCGAGTAACCAACAAAAGCGGAAGACTCTAAGAGCTTCCAATACCAATCAGTTAGCTGGGTTTTAGATATAAGCGAGGGGAAGTGATTAACTTTTTACGGCCGTCCTCGGTATGGATGCCGAGGCCGAGCCCCATGGAAGGGTCTACTGCGTGCAGTAAAAAGTTTATTACTTTCCCTCAGTGAGGTCTAGACAACCGTTTATAGCTTAACTGATTGGCATTACTAAGAGCTTTCGCTTTATTTAACTGAAAAAGTTTGTATCTAAATGAATAAAATTTACTTTTTAGGCGAATGCATGGTGGAACTTAGGGCGTCTACTCCTGGCATCATGCATCAATCATTTGCTGGTGATGTATATAACTCGGCGGTGTATCTAAAACGCTGCTTTAACGCAATCGATACGTCGATGGTGACAGCAGTGGGAAAAGACACATTAAGCACTGCCATGGTCTCTCAGTTTAAGGACGAAGGCCTAAACACGGACCTGGTATTTGTTCACCCTACAAAAGCGCCGGGTATGTACCTTATCGAAACCGATGATGAAGGTGAGCGTAGCTTTACTTATTGGCGTAGCGACGCTGCCGCACGAAAAGTTGTAGATTTTCTCAGTGATGAGTCTTTAGCGGCACTGACTAGGGGAGACATGTTTTTCGTTTCGGGTATTTCTTTGGCAGTAATCGAACCTGAATCACGAGATGCTTTCTGGGCCAGACTGAAAACATTAAAAGCTAAGGGGGTTGTCGTTGTATTTGACCCCAACTATCGTCCGCGGTTATGGAAAGATGAATCAGAGGCCAAAACAACCTTTGAAAAAGCGTTTCATTATTGTGATGTAGCTATGCCTGGTGTTGAAGATTTAGAGGTGCTTTACGGCGTTAGCGATGCTAAGGGAGTTATCGAGTTCTGCAATCGATTCAATATCGATGAGGTTGTGGTTAAGAACGGACCCGCTTCGGTGATCACTTCGCTAAACGGTAGCGTTGAATCTCACACAATTACGCCGGTGAAAAACGTAGTTGATACTACTTCCGCTGGAGATGCATTCAATGGTGCATATTTGGGAAGCAGGTTATCAGGAATGCCGATAGATAAAGCAGTTAAATTAGCTGCTCACGCCGCGGGAACAGTTATTCAACACCCTGGTGCAATCGCACCTAAAATTGCATTCAGTGAGGCTATGGCTGATATCGCTGGTTAACTCATCATTTCGCTGCGCGATATGCACAGTGCTAATTAATGTGGTGCAGATGGAACTGCACCGAAAACTTATTAAATACAAAGAGAATTCGCCATGAAAAGCTTTTCAGACCTTATGTCAGGTCAGACACTATTACCTATCATTCAAGCAGATTCACCTGAGCAGGGTGTGAACATTGCAAAAGCCATGGCTGACGCAGGTCTTAGTCTTGTAGAGGTTGTATTACGTACCGAAGCATCTCTTGAGGCATTGTCAGCAATAAAATCAGAAGTACCTTCGCTAGTAGTTGGTGCGGGAACTGTAATCAACGAGCAAATACTTGGCCACGCTATAGAAGCTGGTTCAGACTTTATCGTTACACCCGCAGTGTCACCGGCACTATTGAGTGCACTGAAAGCGTCAAATATTCCTGCGCTACCCGGTGTTTCTAACACAGGTGACATCTTGATGGCCTATGAGCACGGATTCAATGAGCAAAAACTTTTCCCTGCATCGCTATCAGGAGGCGCTCCTTTCTTGCGAGCAGTATCATCAGTGTTTCAAAGCGTTTTGTTTTGTCCAACTGGCGGCGTTAAACAGGCAAATAAGCATGAGTATTTGTCGCTAGATAACGTTTTTGCAGTAGGTGGTACATGGGTATGTGAAAAAGCGTGGGTGAAAGAGGGCAATTGGGAGGCGATTACCCAGGCGTGTAAAGCAGCAATAGCTGAGTAATTTCCTGCGTGCCCAATCGAAATGGTTGGGCAATCCTGTTTCTACTAGTTTAAACACATGGTCCGTAGTTCCGCATATATCCATCATAAGTGGTTAAATTTACAATCCTGTTTTTGCCAGATGAAGTTGTAAATCTATAATAAAAACAATTAATTATATGTTTTTTCATAGGTTGTGTTTTTTCGCTTTTCTATTATTCTCTTTATTGGTTACCGCCGTATACATTGAAATGTGACCAATTTCCTATATATTGGTCACAAATAAGAATATATTGAATATCAGATCA
>JALUXV010000479.1 GCA_027013165.1 Alteromonadaceae bacterium | reverse complement strand
GTGACTACCTTACCTATCATGCAATCAGTAACAATGCGGGTCTGCTTTCAGATGAAATCTATCTGGCTAACTTTGATTTTTACGGCAAAACTTTAAGCGGCCAACAAGAACCTCGCCCTCGTTGGAAACGTGCAGTAAGTCAAATGTCTGGCACCGAGTCTCTTGGGTTTGTCATTGGTAAAATTTACGTGAGTGAGTTCTTCCCAGAAAGCTCAAAAACTCAAATGGCTGAGTTGGTAGAAAACCTGCGCACGGCGCTAGGACAACGCATTGATGGCCTAGATTGGATGGGTGAAGAAACCAAAGTTAATGCTCGTGCAAAACTTGCAGCGTTCAACCCTAAGATTGGCTACCCAGACGAGTGGCAGTCTTTTGATGGGTTAGAGATTAGCAGCACCGACTTACTAGGTAACGTTCATAATCTTCGTACCTTCTTCCAAGCGCAGAGCGTTGAACGTGAATTGAAACCAACAGATCGTCAACGCTGGGGAATGACGCCACAACGCGTAAATGCTTACTACAATTCATCATTCAACGAAATTGTATTCCCAGCAGCGATTCTTCAACCTCCATTCTTCGACCCTAATGCCGATCCAGCGGTAAACTATGGTGCCATTGGTGCGGTAATCGGTCACGAAATGGGGCACGGGTTTGACGACCAAGGTTCTAAATCAGATGCCAACGGTATACAGCAAAATTGGTGGACAGACGAAGACAGAGCTGCGTTTGAAGCCAAAGCCGATTCGCTAGCTGCGCAGTACAGCGCTTACGAACCCATTGAAGGTAACTTTGTAAACGGCCGTAACAGCTTAGGTGAAAACATTGGTGATGTGGGTGGATTGGCGACGGCATACCATGCCTACAAACTTAGCTTGAATGGTGAGGAAGCCCCAGTGATTGATGGTATCACTGGCGATCAGCGTTTCTTCTTAGCATGGGCACAAGTGTGGAGAGAAAAACGCACAGAACAGAGCATGCTTAATCAGCTTCGTGGTGGTACTCACGCTCCTGGCAGATATCGCGCACTTGCTCCGCGAAACCACGACGCATGGTATGAAGCCTTTAACGTTCAACCAGGTGATGCTCTCTACCTTTCGCCTGAAGAACGTGTGAGAATTTGGTAACGCCTTTACCGACTAATACATGTTGACCAAAGCCGGGCTCCGCCCGGCTTTTTAGTTGTCAGATGTTAAATAGAACACCTTAAGGGTTTCAGATTGCTCAAAGGTTCGATCAAATTCGAAGGCACTTGTTTGTAATAGCCGTTCTTTTATTAACCCTTGTTCTTCCATTATCTTCAAACCGAATTCTATTCGGTTCGCCAAGGCTTCATTATGCTTGCCAACAAAAAAATACACAGGAGCGTGGTATCGCAGCATCACATTATCAAGCATGTGTAATTCACCATAACGACCATTGAACTTTTGGTAGTCATAGAGAATTTCGTTAATCCCCCGGGGGAAATAATCGCACCTGCCCCGTTCCAACATATGAAATAGTGACTCAAACTGTTCAGCGCGATATAAGGCATAGCCATTGGCTTCGAGAATGTCTGAATCAGGCCAATTGTCACCTTGGCACCCCACCATAGCTTTTAAGCCATCTTCGGTAACACCCTCAAATTTTTCCTGGTTAGCCTTCTTCACCAGTAGTTGACGTTTGCCTAGCAGACCATCCAATAAGGGAACTTTAATCGGTAAGTAAGCAATTTCTCGCTCAGATGATGTCATGCTATAGGTCACGTCAAGCTCGCCTGGGACGTTGAGCAATCGAAAGGTGCGATTTTGACCGTGCTCAAAATTAACGTTTTCTAATACAACAGGACCTAGCTCTTGAACTGAATAAGACAAGGCTTCTTCAAGAAGGGAGTGAAAGTAATAGACCATATCAACCTGATCATCATTACCTTTGATGACTTTTATGCGCTGAACAGAAGCCCTATCACCAGTATTCGCATACGCTAGTGATGTAGCAAAAAGAACAACGAACAACAATACTCTCAGCATGATACGTAGATTTGCGACAGCGCTTACGTTAATTGAAGAGTATAGAAAATAAACTGATAGCTGGGTACCAGTCAAGGGTTGAAAGAAATACCAACGGCTAGGTTTGGCAACTTGGCAAAACGTCAATTCTAATTAATTAGTGTGAAACATCACTCAATATTGCATCCACATGATGCAGCACCCTAGCACATGCCTCGTTAAAGTCTTTACTTTCTCCCCTACAAAGTGCGCAACGTAACCAATAGCCATCTATCATCGCCGCCGTCGATGACGCCGCTAACCTTGCCTCATGCTTTGGTAACAACTGACGAAAACTATAAGCTAAGTTGCTCTCTAATCGCTTGTGGTTAACGCGTTGTAAACGATATAACCCATCGCTATGCAGTGACATGGCCCAGAAGTTAAGCCAAGTGTTAGTGGCAGAATCTGCTCTTTGCACCTTTGAGAAATTATTAGTAACGATAAAACGAATACGTTCTTTGTGGCAGGGGAAAGCATCCTTTATTTTAAGCGCATCGAGTAGATAGCGCATGGTAGCTTCAATCAACCCCTGTTTGTCACCGAAATAGTGACTAATAATGCCTGACGACAATCCTGCTTGCTTACTGATAAGACTAATTGTTGTGCCGTGAAGTCCAACTTTCGCAATAACATCTAACGTTGCTTCAATGAGTTGTTTCTTTCTTACCGGCTCCATCCCAACTTTGGGCATTAAATTAACTCCACCTATAAATGCCGCAACAGGCAAATGCCCGTTGCGGCTGTCCGCTATTTAAAACGTTAAACGAGCATTGACTGCCACAGCTCGTGGAGCACCAATCCAAAACGCTCCTGGTGCGATAGTTGATGCGTAATCTTCATCAAATAAGTTATTCACCGTTAACCGCACTTCCAAAGACTCTATGCCTTGACCGATGTTGTCAACAAAACCACCCACATAAAAGTCGCTCACTAGGTAGTCTTCAACTTCAGATGCATTATAAATATCCAAATATCGGCTATCAACGTACTTGGTAGATAAGCCTGCGAAGTAGTTGTCTTTGTTCCAATCTAGGCTGATGACACCCATGGTGTCTGGTGTGCCAATAACGGTATTACCTTTCACTGCTACAAGAGACGACTCAGAATTAGTATCATCTGCAATTGCAGCTAATGCATTTTCTAAAGAAGTATACTGTGTTCCTGTTCCGCCAATGGTTTCAACGTATTCCGATGAACTAAAAGTAAGCGAAGTAAACACGCTTAAGTTCTCGGTAAGCGCTATGTCTGCTGAAATCTCTACACCAGAAGACTCAATACCACCAACGTTGCGATAACCACCAGCAGCGGCCTCTAAGAAATCGATACCACTAGAGGTTTCGTTGCTAGTGAATTGGATTCTATCGTTAAATTCAATAGTGTAGTAAGTTAGACTCGCATTAAAGCCAGGTGAAGAATAACGCAGGCCAAGATCAATGTTTTCGGCGGTTTCTGGCTCGATAAAACGAAGATCAGCATCATCACGCTCTAGTTGTGCATCTTTAATTGCTGCAAAGTTTTCGCCATAACCCGCGAATACTTCAAGACCATCTACGAACAATGGCGCAACAATACCGGCAGACAATAGAACATCAGAATCAGAGTTGACGTTTAAGTCATTAGCAGCATCGAAATTGTCGTCCTTAGCAATATCAACGTTGAATTGTTTAGCACCAAGACGAAGGCGTGCTACACCCAAATCAAGTTCATCTTCAATGTAATACATGAGCGTATCTACTGGGAAGGTGCGGTCATACTGTACCCAGTAAGGCGTGTTGTTAAATGCAAAACCAATTTTTGAATCGGTGATTTTGTGCCAATCACGTGATTCGTCACGAGTATAATCTTCCCACCACAAACCAAATCTCAATGTGTTGTCATAGTCACCAATTTTGGTATACCAGATGGCGTCAGCATTAAAGCCTATGCGGCTTTTTTCATAATGAGTGTGACGGTATGAACCCACTGGAATAGCGCCTTGTTCATAACATGCGGGGTCGTACTCTGCGCCTGCGCCGCCGTAAGGGAAAGTAATTGAACTTTGGCAACCATCTACTGGAGAAAGCGCTTGACCGTCAGCATCAACGAAATAAAGTTGACCTAATGCCGAACCGCCATAAACTGTGTTGCCGTTAACCAGCTCAGAGTGACCTGCGTTATCACCGTCAGCTTTCACATCAACCAAATACGGTGGAACCCAATCACCACGACCTTCGTTATTGTGATAATAAACGTTGGTAGAAACATCAACATCGCCTACAGAAAAATCGGCTTGTAGATAAGCGAAGAGATTTTCGCGAAGCGTTGACCAACCACGGCGGTACGCTTGGTCTTGATAGGGAACACCAGTCCACTCACTGGTTAACTGGTCCCAATCAGGGTTTTGCTCATATTGTGCTAGGCCATAAATACGCTGATAGTTATCTTCGTGGGTGTCGTCATAAGAAACATATCCCGTAAGATCAATATTACTGAGCGTGGAAATAAATTTCAGAGCAACATGATCACGAGTATTTTCAGCAGACTGGTCAATAAAGTCACTGCTCTCTTGGCTCGACATACTTACCCAAGCATAAGTATCTTTAAAGATTTCACCCGTTTCATAGCGCACATAGTATTTTGACGCGTCGAACTCACCCGCAGTGAAACTTGTCACCAATTTTTGGTCCATACCAGGGTTAAGCGTTGTGAAGTTAATCGTACCGCCTAGTGCTTCATGACTTCTAGAAGCAATGTCCGCAGTACCCTGCGATACTTCAACACCTTGCATATTTTCAGTATCAATGTATCGGTTAGCTTTCGCACCACCACCATAATTAGAGTTACCGTTAGCTATACCGTCAACCGTCATCCCGATTTGCTGTTCGTTCAGGTTCACTTGGAAGCCACGAATAACAATTGAAGTAGACCAATCATCTGCACCAAAGGTGTCACCTTCATTAATTAAAACGCCTGGTAGGTTATCTACAACAGCCAATACACTACTCAGGTTTGCTTGTTGCTTTTGCATTTCATCTGAAGAAGCATTGTTCGCATAAGAAACACTGCGACCAACTACCGTGATTTCTTCAATCTCTTCTGCGGCTGGCGCCGTTTGAGAGGGTTCTTGTGCATAGGCTGGTGACGCGAGTGCGGCCAGCACACTCAAAGAGACTAAATTAAAACGTGTGGTGTTTTTCATTGGATTTTCCAGAATGTAGTTATTTATCTGGAATGCATGGTAGTAACGAATTGTGGCAATTAGATTAAACTTAATTGAACGTTCAATTAAAAATAAATTACACTTTATATCAGCGAGTTATAGATGATGTGCGTAAGTGATTCAATTTTAATAACGCCATTAAAAAAGCCTGCATAGTGCAGGCTTTCTATAAATGTTAGCTTAAATAGCTAAGGCTACGATTGTGTGACGGTTTCGAAACTACCGTTCACGGGCTTTTTTTCGAGCTTGCTCACATGGTTCTGAGCATAAATCAATGCATCATGAAGGTTTCCAATGTTAGGAATACCTGGATGGTGAGCGTTGATTCCCTCTAATACCTTGTTCACTTCGTCGTTTGCACCACATATCAATAGCTGTCGACCAGCGGCAATTGCATCTGATGCTACAGTTTCTACCGCCATAGCCGCAGACACATCCATTACAGGCACACGACTAAAATCAAGTATCATTACTTTTGAACCGGGTTTCACTTTCTCGCGAACGTGATGGCCTACATCAGCAGCAGCTCCAAAGCTTAGTGGACCGCCAAAGCTAAAGATGGATACGTCGTCACGTAACGATTCAAGAAGTGCATTCTCTTTGGGGTCGTTAAGTGTATCAGGAATTTTCTTCAACTCTTCTAGCTGTATGGTCGCGATTTGTTTCACATAAGCAAGTGCTGCGAATACAACACCAACACCAACTGCTGTAATTAAGTCAACAAATACCGTTAACAAAAGTACAGTAAGCATAAGTAGAAGATCCCAACGAGGACCTTTATGCGCACGCTTAATGTAACTCCAATCGATAATATCTAAACCAACTTTAACCAAAATACCTGCCAATACCGCATGAGGAATTTGTGCTGCAAGTGGACTTAGGCCAAGAACAATCGCAAGAAGGACGAGTGCGTGAACCATGCCAGAAATTCGGTCTTTACCACCACTGCGGATGTTAACCACAGTACGCATGGTTGCGCCTGCACCAGCAATACCGCCAATAAAGCCAGCTATTGTGTTACCGATACCTTGGCCAATGAGCTCTTTGTTGCTGTCGTGACGGCTGCGGGTCATATTGTCTGCAACCAGTGAAGTAAGTAGGCTATCGATAGCACCCAGCACTGCAAGAATAAATGCTGCTTCTAGCACTAACAATAATGTACTTGTTTCAAATACAGGTAGGTGTAATGAAGGCAATCCACTAGGAATATCACCCAAAATTGGCACCGGCAACACCAAGCTAACCAAGGTACCAATAATAAGTGCAGCTAGTGCTCCTGGTACATATTTGCCTAGTACTGGTGGCCATTTAAGCGCAATGATGAGCGTTCCCACACCTAGTAACAAGGTTGAGAAATTGATGTCAGCTAGCGCGGTAGGCAGGTAGCTAAGCGCACCTAGTGTACCTCCAGGTGGTTCGTGACCAAGCAGTCGACCTAACTGAAGAATAATGATAATTGCACCAATCCCTGTCATAAATCCGGAAATAACCGGGTATGGCACAAGACGAATGTACTGACCTACTCCTAAAACACCAAACACGATTTGGAACACGCCGGCTAAAATTACCGCCGTAAAAATCAAGCTAGCATCACCAGACAATGTTGCGAACAAACCCGCTAAAACAACCACCATAGGGCCGGTTGGACCAGAGATTTGCGCTGGCGTGCCACCGAATAATGCTGCGAAAAAACCTACGGCAATTGCGCCGTACAGCCCCGCCATTGGACCCAAACCAGAGGCTACACCCAATGCTAGCGCCAGTGGCAATGCAACAATACCGGCGGTTAAACCACCGGTAATATCACCACGTAAATTAGAAAAATTTAGTTTTACCATAAGAGTTGCCTATGTTTTTATTACGAGGTCAGTTGAGCTTCTGCGCTTGACTGCTTCATTGCGTCAAAATCACCAGTCTCACTGTTGTAGCAAAGCACGTCTCCACTACCAATGTTATATACCCATCCATGGAGCTTAACTTGACCTGTGGCTATTTTGGCAGCAACTGCGGGGTGAGTTCGTAAGTGCTGCATCTGCTGTACAACATTTTCTTTCGTAACATCTTCAAGGTGGTCGCTTGACAATTCTCCACCGCATCGCTCTTTAACCACTTCTGTAGCAGCTCTGCAATGTCCTAACCACTCTTTAACGTGTGGTAACGAGTCTAGTGCACCAGGGTTTAATGCGCCCTTCATTGCACCACAATCTGTATGACCGCATATTACAATATGAGATACTCCCAATGCTGCCACTGCGAACTCGATGGAAGCTGTCATACCACCCGTCTGATTACTGTGCGGCGGTACAATATTGCCTGCGTTTCGGCAAATGAAAAGTTCACCTGGGTCGGTTTGAGTTACAAGATTTGGATCAATACGAGAATCGGCACAGGTAATAAAGAGAACTTCTGGGTTCTGTCCATTTGCCAGCTTTTTAAATGTTTCTCTTTTTTCTGGGAATACTTCTTTCTGAAATTTAGCGACACCAGAAATGACATGTTCCATATTGTTCTCCACTAATTTAATTAACAAAATACAGTGTCGCTTGATAGCTTAATAGTTTAATATACCATCTCGTGATAGCCATTAACTATAAGACTGTGTGAATTATAGTCGTGCAAAAGGTAACTATCCATGCAGTTGACCGGTAAATTTCCATCACTCAACCAAATTCGATATTTTGTGGCGGTGGCGAAATCGTTAAGCTTCAGGCAAGCAGCCACTTCGTTAGGCATCAGCCAACCAACTCTGACCAGTCAAATACATGCGCTAGAGTCAAATTTGGGGTTAATACTTTTTGAACGTTCTAGAAGTGGGACCTTGCTTTCTCCTCAAGGAAAGGCTTTACTCGAGTCCGCAGAAGATATTCTTCAAGCTGGGGTGAGATTTGGGGAAGTTGCAAAGAACCTATCCGAAGGTGAAGTAATCACCTATCGCCTTGGCGTTCCCCCTACACTGGGGCCCTATCTACTGCCATATGTTCTACCGCCACTGCATCAAATTCAGCCAGGACTGCGCTTTTACGTTAGGGAAGCCGCGCCTCAGCAATTACAACACGGCTTACTGCATGGCGAATACGATCTTATACTTTCACCTTTGGGTGGAGAACACGCGCAGTTGATAACTCACCCGCTGTTCAAAGAACCATTGAAGTTTGTAGTGCCGTCTGACCACAAACTCGCTGGGAAAAAATTTGTAGCTCCCGAAGAACTCGCCCAAGAAAAAGTATTAACATTAGAAGACAAACACCACTTTCATAGTCAAGTACAAGAAATTTGCAATCGACTTGGCGCATACCTACAAAG
>JALUXV010000478.1 GCA_027013165.1 Alteromonadaceae bacterium | reverse complement strand
GAGGTAGGCATGAGCGATCAGCGCGAAGTGCAGGCAGAACAAGACAATGCCGCTGTAGAAGAAAATGTAGAAACTGTTGATGTAAACGAAGCACAGCAAGTGGAAGGTGAGCAAACTGACGCACCACTAGATGAAACTGCGCAACGTATTTACGAGCTAGAGACTGCACTTTCAGAAGCGCAAGCCACGGTTAAAGAACAGCAAGACAGCGTACTTCGGGCACGTGCTGACATGGAGAACGCACGTCGTAGAGCGGAAGCTGAAGTAGAAAAAGCGCGTAAGTTCGCTTTAGAGCGTTTTGCCGGTGAACTACTTCCTGTGGTTGACAACTTAGAGCGCGCCATTGAAATGACCGACAAAGATAACGAGGCGGTTAAGTCGTTGCTTGAAGGCGTAGAAATGACGCATAAAAGTTTCTTGAGCACTATTGAGAAATTTGGATTGGTCCTTATTGATCCGCAAGGCGAAGCCTTCGATCCAGAATTGCACCAAGCAATGTCAATGCAAGAAAGCGCCGATCACGCGCCTAATACAGTGATGGCAGTGATGCAAAAAGGTTATCAAATTAACGGCCGATTACTACGACCAGCAATGGTTATGGTTTCACGAGCACCAAGTGGAGGCGTAGATACGCAGGCATAATGCCGCGATTTGCGACAAAACCACTAAAATTTCAGTTTTTTTACTGACAAGTATTGAAAAGGTGGGCGAATAACCCCACTAATTTTGCAGATTAAGAATTATATTTTTTCGGAGACACGAAAATGGGTAAAATCATTGGTATCGATTTAGGTACAACGAATTCATGTGTCGCAGTTTTAGACGGCGACAAACCTCGCGTAATTGAGAACGCTGAAGGCGATCGTACCACACCCTCAATCATTGCTTACACCAACGACGGTGAAACGCTAGTAGGTCAATCAGCTAAGCGTCAAGCGGTTACAAACCCTGAAAACACACTATTCGCTATTAAGCGTCTAATTGGTCGTCGTTTTCAAGATAAAGAAGTACAACGTGACATCGACATTATGCCATTCAAAATTGTTGGCGCAGATAATGGCGATGCATGGGTAGAAGCGAAAGGCGAGAAAATGGCGCCACCGCAAATTTCTGCTGAAGTACTTAAGAAAATGAAAAAGACCGCTGAGGATTTCCTTGGTGAAGAAGTGACTGGTGCGGTAATTACTGTACCTGCATATTTTAATGATTCACAGCGTCAAGCGACTAAAGATGCTGGTCGTATTGCTGGTCTAGAAGTTAAGCGTATTATCAACGAGCCAACTGCTGCTGCCCTTGCTTACGGTATGGACAAGAAGCAGGGTGATAATGTTGTTGCGGTTTACGACTTAGGTGGTGGTACTTTCGATATCTCTATCATCGAAATTGATGAAGTAGACGGCGAGCACACGTTTGAAGTTCTAGCGACTAACGGTGACACTCACTTAGGTGGTGAAGACTTTGATAACCGTGTTATCAACTACCTAGTTGAAGAGTTTAAGAAAGATCAAGGCATCGACCTTCGTAAAGATCCGCTAGCTATGCAGCGTCTTAAAGAAGCGGGCGAGAAAGCCAAAATCGAACTTTCTTCTTCACAACAGACAGAAGTTAACCTGCCTTACATCACTGCTGATGCAACAGGTCCTAAGCACTTAGCGATTAAGCTTACTCGTGCAAAACTTGAGTCTTTGGTTGAAGACTTAGTTAAGAACTCGCTTAACCCGCTCAAGCAAGCACTTGCTGATTCTGACTTGTCTGTGGGCGACATCAACGACATTATTCTTGTTGGTGGTCAAACACGTATGCCGCTAGTACAGAAGTATGTAACTGAGTTCTTCGGTAAAGAGCCGCGTAAAGACGTTAACCCTGATGAAGCAGTAGCCGTGGGCGCAGCAATTCAAGGTGGTGTTCTTTCTGGTGACGTTAAAGACGTTCTACTTCTAGATGTTACACCTCTGTCTCTTGGTATCGAGACTATGGGTGGTGTAATGACAGCGCTTATCGAGAAGAACACGACTATCCCAACGAAGAAGTCGCAAACTTTCTCTACTGCTGAAGACAACCAGTCTGCGGTAACGGTACACGTACTGCAAGGTGAGCGTAAGCAATCAAGCGGGAACAAGTCTCTTGGTCAGTTCAACCTTGAAGGTATTCGCCCTGCTGCACGTGGTGTACCTCAAATCGAAGTTACTTTCGACTTGGATGCGGACGGCATTCTGCATGTATCTGCGAAAGACAAAGACACAGGTAAAGAGCAGAAGATCACGATTAAAGCCTCTTCTGGTTTGAGTGACGCTGAAATTGAGCAAATGGTTGCAGACGCAGAAGCAAACAAAGAAGCGGATGCGAAGTTTGAAGAACTAGTTCAAGCACGTAACCAAGCTGACGGTATGATTCACGCTACACGTAAGCAGCTTGAAGAAGTGGGTGAAGCCCTTTCTGCTGATGACAAAGCGCCAATCGAAGCTGCGGTAGCTGAACTTGAAGAAGCGGCCAAAGGTGAAGATAAAGCAGCCATCGAAGCTAAGACTCAAGCGCTTATTGAAGCGTCTAGCAAGCTTATGGAAGCGGCTCAAGCACAAGCTGGTGCAGCAGAAGCTGCTGGTGGTACTGATACAGGTGAGCAACAAGCTAAAGCAGATGACGACGTTGTTGACGCTGAGTTTGAAGAAGTAAAAGAAGACGATAAGAAGTAATTCTTGTTATGTCACTAGTGCAGCCAACCTATGTTAGCTGCACCAAGTAAGCAGTTCGGGCGCAACAGGGAAAGCTTGTTGCGCCTTTATTGTGTTAATGAATGCAAAGAAAAACGACATTACGAAGTCGAGTCGGTGAATAAAAATATCACCGAAAGTAACGCAGGGTAAGTAAACACTATGTCTAAACGTGACTACTACGAAGTACTAGGGGTAGCTAAAAGCGCAGGCGAACGCGAAATTAAAAAGGCGTATAAAAAGCTTGCGATGAAGTACCATCCCGACCGTACACAAGGCGATAAAGCGCTAGAGGATAAATTCAAAGAGATCCAAGAAGCTTACGAAGTCTTGAATGATTCGCAAAAGCGCGCTGCGTATGATCAATACGGCCATGCGGGTGTGGATCCAAACCGTGGCGGTGCTGGCTTTGGCGGCGGTGGTGCAGACTTTGGTGATATTTTCGGTGATGTTTTTGGTGACATCTTCGGTGGTGGCGGTGGCCGTGGTGGCCGTCAGTCTCGTGCACGTCAAGGTTCAGATCTTCGCTATAACCTTGAACTTTCACTTGAAGAAGCAGTGCGGGGCAAGAGCGTTGATATACGCGTGCCTACCCTTGTAGAGTGTGAAGTATGTGACGGCTCGGGCGCTAAAAAAGGCTCATCACCTAAGACCTGCCCAACCTGTCACGGCAATGGCCAAGTACAGATGCGTCAAGGTTTCTTTGCCGTTCAACAAACTTGCCCAACCTGTTCTGGTAAAGGCAAGATTATTGAAGACCCTTGTAACAGCTGTCATGGTCAAGGCCGTAAAGAGAAAACCAAAACCCTTAACGTTAAAATTCCTGCAGGTGTTGATACTGGCGACCGTATTCGTCTATCAGGTGAAGGCGAGGCAGGCGAGAACGGTGCACCAGCAGGTGATTTGTACGTTCAAGTGCATGTTCGCGACCACGATATTTTCCAGCGCGACGGCAATAACTTGTACTGTGAAGTCCCACTTAGTTTCACTACAGCCGCACTTGGCGGTGAGCTGGAAGTACCTACCTTAGACGGTAAAGTTAAGCTGAAAATCAGTGCGGAAACTCAAACAGGACGTATGTTCCGTTTGCGTGGTAAAGGCGTAAAATCGGTACGTAGTGGCTCTATCGGTGACTTGATGTGTAAAGTAGTGGTAGAAACACCAGTTAACTTGTCTTCTCGTCAAAAAGAGTTGTTACAAGAACTCGAAGAGTCTATGGGCAAAGCGTCAAGTAAGCACAGCCCGAAGGCACAAGGTTTCTTTGACGGTGTTAAGAAGTTCTTCGACGACTTAACCAACTAAATTAATCCATTCATGCAAAAGCCCTCAGTTGAGTAATGCAAGCTAGTTAAGTGATTAAAGGCTGTCGCGGTCTCACTGAGGGAAAGTAATGAACTTTTTACTGCACGCGTAGACCCTTCCGAGGGGCTCGGCCTCGGCATCCATGCCGAGGACGGCCGTAAAAAGTTCATTACTTCCCCTCGCTTATTTGAATGCTTTTTTGTGGATAAAACCTCACTCTGCAAAGCATTCATTTCCATACCTAAGCTCTCGTATTCAAACCTGTTTTATCGACGACATGTGCTAACTTGAGCCAATGCCAAAACGTCAGTTAACACTATGATTAAGTCAATCGTTGTAAACATTAGCCTTGCAGTATATCTACTTTGTACTCAGTCAGTATTGGCCGACTGGTATTGGGGAGAAGCAAGTATTATGGGCACCAATATTGAGGTTCAAGTGTGGGCCTACTCGCAAGCACAAAGTGTGTTGGCCATAGATGCAGTGTTTGCTGAAATGGAAGCCGTTAATCAGTTAATGAGCCCCTATATTGTATCCAGTCAGCTAGCACAGGTTAATGCAAAAGCCGCCGAGCATCCCGTTGTTGTGGATGCAACCTTGTATCGCCTTATCAGCGAATCTATTGAATTTAGCAAAGTGTCAAACGGTGCCTTTGATATTACCTTTGCCAGTGTGGGCTTTAAGTATGATTACCAGCAACATCTAAAGCCTGATGATGACCAAATAGCTGCATCTTTAGAAGCGATTAACTACCAACACATCGTGTTAAATGAAGAAGATTTGAGTGTTTACTTTAATCATCCTGACGTAAAAATAGATTTGGGTGGTATTGCTAAAGGGTACGCGGTTGATAAATCAATTGAAGCGCTGCAAGCAATGGGAATCGAGCACGCGTTAGTTACTGCTGGCGGTGACACACGATTACTCGGTGACAGGCGAGGACGTCCATGGCTGGTGGGTATTCGCGACCCGCGGAACGAAGAAAAGCAAGCGGTCACAATTCCTTTAGAAGACTTTGCTATTTCAACCTCTGGCGACTACGAACGTTTCTTTGAGGAAGACGGTACTCGATATCATCACATCCTTTCACCCAAAACGGGTACTTCAACATATGAAGTACAATCTGTATCCATCATAGGACCATCTAGCACCGTTAATGACGCATTGTCGACTTCAGTATTTGTTATGGGGGTTGAAGCAGGAATCAGCCTTATAAACACCCTACCGGACTACGAAGCGATAGTGTTAGACAGCAATCGGAAACTGCATTTTTCAATGGGGTTGACGCAGTAGCTTTGGCCAAGACCTATATATTTCTGGCGCTGCCTCATTCCCCTCACTTAAGAAATCGCATCCCCAGTATGACTAATCCTAAACCGGCGAAGTGAATAAGGCTCAAGGGCTCGTCAAGTAGGTAGTTTGACAAAATGATAGTCCCCAATGGGCCTATTGCACCTACAATGCCCGCCTTACTTGCCCCGATTATTTTTACCCCTGCACTGAGTAAAAATGTGGGTATAAGAGTACAAAACACTGCAATAACCAAGGCACCCGAGTACATGGGTAAGGTCAGTGCTGTTAAATCTTCGGTGCCTTGAATGGAAACGTGCAACAGTAAACTGAACACTGCACCTAGCATAGCAATGCACGTAAAGCGCTGACTTCCCATCCGTCTTGAATATATTTGGTTAGCTACCATGAACCAAGCGGTGAGAATACTTGCAATAAAAATGAGAAAGCTTCCTAGCAGCAGGTTTTCTCCGCCAAAGCTAGCATCGCCGTAGAAAAATAGTACTACACCTAAATAGGCAAGAATTAGCGATACCCACATGCGCTTAGTCACAGGCTCTTTCAACAGTACCCACGCCAACAACATAGATATCGCAGGGTAACAAAATAAAATCATCCGTTCTAAACCTGCGCTAATGTAGAGCAGCCCTTGCAAATCAAGAAAACTCGCAACGTGATAACAGGCAATACCAGCAAGTAGCGTCCATACTGTGTCTTTCAGTGTGACGGACAGGTTTTCTTTGTACCAAATCCAGCCAAGCACTGCCAAATAGAAAGGAAGTATCATCAGCATTCTCAACGCTTGAAGCTCGAGAGGTCCCAATCCGATACTAAAAAGGATTTTTACAATCACGGCTTTACTGGAAAACAAAATAGTGCCGAGTACAACGAAAAGTATGCCTTTGTGCTGTGGTGTGTGAATCATGTTGTTTCGAGGGATTAGCTCGCTCCTAGATAATAAAATTTAGAATGCGGCTAAAAAAGAGGAGAGGTGTTTCAATGTTGCTGGCTCTTTTTTAGCCAGCACACAGCGCTGGCAGTCTATACGACAAGCCAGAGCTTAATGGTCAACATTGTAATTAACGGACTAATAGTGAAACCCATTGACATGTAAAAGTTAATTTCCCGAAAAGTTACCCAGTTAGTAAAACATGAAAAGTTAGCTTTGAATAGCGCAAATCGCACATCATTAATCAATAGATCGGAATCTGCCTGTTTAAGATGTAAAAATTAGATTAATATTTACAAACGATCTAAGCTACTTCACATAGTTAACACTTCGTATATGTATGAAAGCATCTCTTTTTTTTCTTTTTGAGCGACGTTTGCTATCTGCATTTGTGTGCCGGATGCTATTTTTACTTGGTTTTGTGTTAAGCCCGACAGCAACATTAGCATCCGAACATAATTACAACGTTATTCTCGTTAACTCTTTCAATGAGTCGATTTTGAGTCAAAAATGATGTTACGCCTCATGAATGGCGTAGCTGATGATGAAAATGTACTGGTGTTAACAGTTCCTCCTTTTTATGCAGACACGGTCACTAGCTTGGGAGATGTCGCTCGTAAGACGATGTTAGATAGCTTTAAATATCAAATTTTTAGTCTTCTGCAAAATCAGACGAATGTGACGTTTTCTCGAATAATTGCTATTGGTAGGCACTCGAGTGTGTTTATTGACACCAACCCCGAATTGCTGCCAAATGCCAAACGATTTTTCCTACATATAGATTGGCAACCCCAAACAGGTACACTTGTTCCCTCTGACTACGACCCTGAATGGTCGTTTAGACAAATTATGACAGCCCTACCGCAGACGTCAGATATTAATTTTGTCTATGGCTCACCGGAGTCTGAGGTTGATAAAGCGTTCATTTCGAACTTTTCGGCAGCTGCTCCCAAAAATATAAATTTCAGTTATTTAAACCCCATGCGCCAACCAGAGGCGACTCTGAATGCGTTGCAAGCTAGTTCTCCGGGTACACCGATTATTTATATTAATTATAAATACTTTGAACGGAACTGGGAGAGTGTGCATAGATGGCTCATCGAACAAGATACTCATCCTATTTTTACGATATTTGCGCACAATGTACAAAGGTATGCTGGTGGGGCTGTAGTTGTTCCCGAAAAACTGGCAGATATGGCGATCAATATCGCGAGAGGGGAGACAATATCTCTAACTGAAAACAACGTGCTTAGTTTACAGTTCAATGCTCAGCAATTATCTCGATGGGGTATAGATAGTTCAAGGTTAACATTGGATGCAGAGCTGGTTAACGTAAAACCAAACGTAGTGTCTTACGAGTCGGTTTTGTTAATCTTGAGTATCTGTTCAGTCATAGTGGCGATTATGGCTGCTTTTATCATTTATAGAACACGAATTCACGCACAAAAAATGGAAAAGGCGGTGGCCGTGGCGGACAGTGCTAATAAATCCAAAAGTGAGTTTTTGGCAAACATGAGTCATGAGATAAGAACGCCAATGAATGGTGTTCTCGGAACACTTCAGATACTAGAACGTTCTTCTATTGAAAGTAAACATAAAGAGTTGGTTAGCAAAGCTATTTACTCGGCATCAACGCTGTTAACAATCATTAATGATATTCTCGATTATTCAAAAATAGAGGCCAACAAACTGACGTTAGAAGAACGCCCAATATCACTACTTGAAATTATTGAATCTGTCGCTTCTGACGTGTCTATGAGCGCCAGAAACAAGGGTGTTCAAATAGAGATAATTGTGGCAGAAAACTATATGGACGGTTGGGTGGGTGACTTAGTGAGAATCCGTCAGATCATTCTTAACCTCGTATCTAACGCGGTAAAATTCACAGATGTAGGTAAGGTTTCCATAGGGTTAAAAACAGAGTTGCTCTCTGAGGGCGCTCAACACATTGTTTTGTCGGTGACCGACACTGGCATTGGCATGAACGAAGATGTCCAACAGAATATATTCGAACGTTTTACACAAGCCGACAATTCTACGACTCGACGGTTTGGAGGAACTGGGCTAGGGATGTCTATCACGGTTACTTTGATCAGAATGATGCATGGCATGATCGAGATTGATAGTAAAGAAGGTGTGGGCACATGCATAACCGTTAAATTACCACTTAAGAAAACGTCATTACTTGAATCTAACAGTACTCCCCAACACGCAGAGCCACCTATACTAGAAGGAGTAAATATATTGGTGGCTGAAGACAACCTTATTAACCAAACAGTTATCGATTCAATGCTAAGCGACACTGCTGCGAATGTTGAGATAGTAGACAATGGTAAAAAAGCATTGTCTGCCGTGGAAAATTGCCATTACGACATTATCTTTATGGACATCCAAATGCCGGAAATGGATGGTATTGAAGCCTGCATAAAGATTAAAGCAAAGTATCCAGATATCCCTATTATTGCACTGACCGCTGAAGTGATGAAAAGTGAAATAAAAAAATTTTTACAATTGGGGTTTGAACAGCATTTAGGCAAGCCAGTTGATATGAACAAACTTTATCAATTGTTAGCTAACTACAAATTTAACAAAATGCATTAATCAATACCCCTTAGGTAAACCGCCAATGTCTTTACTAAATCACTCCCGACACAATTGGCTCAAACGCAATCAAGCTGTCCATCAAACTCGTATTGCCCAGTCCGTGATTGGGGAAGTACTGGGCAAATTGTCCTTGCTCACCGTGAAGTGCCAAATAATTTAAGATGACGGTTTCTACCAGCAAGTTGACGTTGTTTGCCGCGGGTGTAGAGCCGGTTTCTACAGCGCCATCACTGCGCATAAAACCAAGTTGCTGATGTTGAGCCTGTGTTTCGGGGGTAGCACCAATAAGCTGCGGTGTACCGCCTGGGTTATAGACTAAAAAGAAGGATGCTGAGGTAGATGAATTATCGCCCGTCCATACCCCTTTACCCCGACCATTCTCAGAGTCGTCGATCATCCCGTTGCTAAACACGGAGCCATCACTGCATACATAAAGCATAATAGGCATGCCTACACGAGCGGCATATTCTAGACACGCACCAATACAGCGGCCCGCGCGTCTATCTCTAACCTCGCCGGTGGCTCTGCTGCCATCATGGTAATCATACCCGCCCATAGTGACTGTACCTGCGCCAGCGTAACCGTTGATAACCAACTTTATTACAGATGCTGTTTTTCTAAACTCGCCATCACTATTAAATTCTTCTTCGGTGAAGATACCTGCATCACCCACAATATTCGGGTCAATGTTTGGGTCGAGGGTGGTGGGGTCTCCAAAGCGGTCAGTGATATCAGCACTTTTCACATAGCCACAACGAACCATATCCTTGACGATCTCGTCAGTCGATATATTGGTGTTTACGTTATTCAACTTCATATCACTGATACGTTGAATAGATTCCATGACAGCCACTGAGTCGTCTTGACTGAGCAACCCTACCAAATCGCCGGTATCCACTAGGCCAGTAACGTCCGACGGACGGTCAATTTTTGTGGGGCGCACTGCTGAGTCTATCATGCTTGCAGGTGCCATGGAGTTACCGCCAGAATCGCTGTTTCTCGACCCAATTAATGAGAGTAGCGAACCATCGGCACCCACGCGATTGATGCCATACATTGGGTTATGTGGGTTATTACCTGTGTCATTTTCTGAGCGAGCAGGAATAACTGCTCCATTAATATTTGCCCGGTTAGTCGTGCTCACTTTGTCCAAAATGCCCTGTAGCATGGCGCTGTCACTGTGAAATGACAACCCCAGTTCGTTGTTAACAAAGTCAGACAGCCCAGTATCAGGGTTGGCAATTGATGGTACCATGTCTCCTGGCAAGCCTTGTCGGCTGTACCCCGCGGTACTCAAAAAATCTAGCTGCCCGCCGCGACCACCCACCAATACATTTGAACCTGCCATATTTGCGCCACCCGCTAGGTCAAAGGTGATAAACGGGATCTTGCCGGCCCCTTGTGACGCAATGCCACACTGAGCTTTAAGTGCTTCTAAGTCAGGAGATAGCGCCGCATGGGCACTTTTTGGATTAGCAAATAGACTGAGTGCAGATCCCCCCATTACCGCGGCTGCACCTGTACAAAAGCCCTGCGCAATAAACTCTCGCCGAGTAACGGGGCGGCTATGGTCGTTGTGAAATAAAGGAGCATCAGCGCTTTTGGCTTGTTTAGGGCGCTTCTTAAAAAAGTGTGAAGTGAGTTTTGACATGGTGATACTCCTACTTTATCAGCATTGATGCACTGCCCAACACTGCGGCGCAACTGGCTTTGGCAACGGTTCGGGAATAGTCCGCGTTACACTGGGTTGAATCTGAGCATGTGGTGAGGCGGTCGATAAGCGCGTTTACTTCGCTTCTAACCTCACTTTCATTCGCCTGACTTCCAATGTTGGTGCCTAACATATTGGTGATTATGGGGTCGATAATGTGATTTCTTGCAGTGCCATTGAAGGCTACATTCGCGGGTTGAGAAAAATCAAAATCAGGGAAGTAGCCTTCCCGTAAATTTGATGTTTCCAACAACGTATCACAGTAGCGGATTGCTAGTTGAGTCACTGCCATTTGATTAGCGGCGACAAAACTGGTGATGTCATCCACCGAAGGAAGCTGTTGCTTCAAGTCTGTGAACGTTGTTGCCACAGCAGGTGTGTTAGCGGGTACTGATGTCATTGCCGACATAGACGCATTAATTTGCGCAAAATGTTTAGTACCTATATCAGACTGGGGTGCTAAGTCTGCCGGAGCAGCAGGCGCTGGTGGCAGGGCTTCAACCCGTACATCGGTATTATCACCTAAACGTTCAAAGGTAAGGAAAAACTCGTCTTGTTCCGGCCCTTTCTCTACCGGAATAATAGTGCCCTGACGCGACAATGCCATTCCTGATGGGGCAACATAGTTGGCAGCGGAGATTTGTGTATCTAACGTGGAGAAAACCTGGCCGGCATAAGACTCACGCCCATTAATGCCGATGCGGATCCCTTGCAGAGGAATGTCTGGAATGCTCGCACCACTGTCCAATGATACAAAAAACGGCTCTGAAAACAGATAACTGTAGGTGTCAAACTGACTAACATTAAACACTACATAGGCTTGAGGTACGTCAATGAGTTCACTAATACCAAATAGTAAGAAGTATTGTTGCCCAACACCCGCGTCAAAATTCTGCGCAATTTCGTCAGTGCTTAGTGTGCGGTTGTGAACCGCAACCATACGAATGATGCCCGCCCAAGGAACATTTCCCGACACCTCATTGCCCAGTACAAAGGCAAAACTGTCATCCCAATCGAGTAAGTTTCCACCCTCTGTATCATCATTATCACCGGTGAATTCGCCGTTCACGTAAATGGCGCGACCATTGCTACTATCGTAGTTAACTACTACATGTTGCAGGGCTGCTTGCAAGTCTTCATCGGCGTCAGCGGTTGATAGTGCTGGCTCACCATTAACGTCGGTATTTTCCGAACGCAGTAAAAAGTCGTAGTTGTAAAGGGTCTGTCCGAGCGTGAAGTTTCGGCGGTCTCGCCCACCTGAATAGCTCACGATTCTCGCAGGACCTTCTTGTGTAACATTAGCTGGGGCCACCCAGGCTTCAATAGCAAATTCTCCACTGCCTAAGATAAGATTGTATAGCTTACTACTGTTGGTGGTGCTGCCCTGCGCTTTGCCGTTACTCAATTGAATACCGTATCCTCCTACCCAGTCGTAGGTTCCTGATAGGGTCAAATCAAGGGCAGGGTCCACACCTGAGGTGTCAAATGCCGTATTACCCGAACCTGTCTTGAACTCCCATTTTGCAATCACATTCTGTTCAAAGCGTCCACCACCGCTCGCCAGTGTACCGTCGAAGAGTGTTAGAGCATCAGAGTTGACCAAACTGGCATCTAATTCAGTCACATCTATATTGGCGGCCATTTCTGCAATGGCTTGCTCAAGGGCTAAGCCATCTTGGGAGCAGTCTGTCCAACAATTGTGAAATTGGTCACGTACCCTAACAACAAATCGAGAGTCTTGTGGTTGGTCTAGGTTGATGCGATCTTTAGACGCTTCATAAGCCTCGGAGATATCACTCGACGCAAAGAATGGTGAGATAGGTATAGTGGCACTGTTGGTGTGGCAACTCGCACAATAGGTCTGGAGTAAAGGATATATTGTGCTTTCAAACTCGGCTGTGCTGTCAGGAAAGTTTCGCGTAGCACCGGGCAATTTAGACTGCGGTGCTTGAAGCTCAATTTCAGTTGCTTGATTTTGTTGGTTTGATTGACCGGCCCAGTCACTGATCCAAGTTGTCATGATATCCGCGCAGGCACTGTCACTCGTTAGCCAACAGTTATGACCTCCAGCAACTTTAGTGACTAAACGAGACTCACCGGGCTGATTAAGGTTAACTAAGCTGCCGGTGTCCGCATAGGCTAAATTTATGTCATCATTTCGTGCAAAAGTAGGGGACTGAGACTCTTGCACATGACACGCGCCGCAACGTTCAGCCGTTGCCATATTGTCCCACAGCGCGCGTTTAAAGTTAGACACATCGTCAGTGCTAGCGACAGGGCCCGAATAGTTTACAACGGGTTGCTCAGCAGGAGGTGGAAGTGGTGTGGGAGTTGCTTCTGTTTCGCTACCACCACACCCCACAAGTGACAGAATAACCAAGCTTATTGGAATATATTTGTATATTGATGTTGGTAAGGTGAATGGCTTGGTCATGGTTATTCTCCCTTACAGTAATTCGCTGTGTGTGCGAAGACTGTCTTCATCTGATAACCCGACGAGATGAATTGTGAGGTTATGGTGTCAATCTCAGAGTGATCTGCGCTGTCTTGTGGTGTACGTAAGCATATTTCTTCAAACACCTTGGTCACCTGACACGTGGCAAACTGCTCACTGTTGGCAAGCTCTTGTCCCATGGATTTTGCGCCAAAACCAAAGCCATCAAGTGCCTCAGACCAGCCCAAATTGTAATTGGGGCCGTTGCGCCAATAGTTGTCCCAGCGGTCGCTTTGGGTAATAAATCCATGCACAAAGTTGTTGGCGTTGATGCGATATTTCTCTTGAACCCGCGACCCAGTAACGGGGTCAACTTGACCTTCTTCGTTGTAGACTATTGCCCCATTGTCACCTTCGGGATCATTGTCGGCATTGTAGTTATAGTTGTAATAAGCAAAAGCTTGAGCAAGAGGGTCCATACCCGAGTGACAACTTACACAGTTGTTGTGAAACAGCCGACTATCTCCACCGGGACTGCGACTCACGTCTTGACGAATGCGGTCAGGTGGACGAGTAATATCCGCCACCCCTTCAAGGTCGGTGCACATGTGATTTATCAGAGTAAATCGGAACATAGCGCGGTTGGTGCCATCTTTGAAAAAGGCTTTGGCGGCAGCGCGAGTGGTCATTACGCCTGCTGTAGCCACGGAAGGTAGCCCCGTAATGGTAGACTGTTCGCGGCGAACCAGGTTGGCGTATAAATCAGTCCCTGAATTTTCCATACTTAGGTAATGATCGTTGTTGCTGTTGCTGTAAGACGGAATATTTAAGCTGGCGTCACCCACATACAAAATATCGCCAGAGAGCACCTCTCTAAAATCCACATCGTCTCTTACCATACCGATTACTGTAGCCACGTAATCGTTCAGTGGAGCGAACTTATCGGCGGCTTCGTTTGTCCAAGGCGTGACCCAGGTTTTTAGCGTTACGTTGTAAAAAGAGGGTGTATTCATAGCAACGTAAGCTGCTTCTGTAGGATTACCCTCTTCAATGTGATTTTGCATAGTGGCGAGTACGTCTGCCGTTGCTGGTACCCCCACAAGTCGCTCATGTATACGAGCTGCTTGCTCCCTTGAACCGGCGTAAGCGTATGAAACTAATAACATTGATAAGCAAATTGATACTACTAGCGTTTTCTTGCATTTTTCTTTGTAGTACAAGGCTTTATTGCTTAATTCATCTGGCTTTGCGGTGGGGGGAACGTATTTTTTCACGGTCTATATTCCTATTTACAGCACTTTTACTATGAAAGCAGTGGGGTTTTAGTGCGTAAATAGTCTCTACGTATAATAGGTGTTTAAATTAATAACTAAGTGGTGAGGTATTCAATTAAATTTGTATCAATTGGATGTCAAACTAAGCCTGTTTTTTAGACAAGATTGTCGCTCGGAAAAGGAGTGTTTTATGCTAACTAGCATTTTTGATTGTTATTTCAGCAATTTTTCTTGTCCTATCACTTTGGATTACATTTTTACCAACCCAAAAGTATCCTGTTAGCCACACTCAACACTACGTATTAATTTAAACAATATTTAATTGAAGTTTTAAAGGGTATTTTTTGAAATACCTTTTTATAGGTTTGAATCTTGTTCCATCGTCTTCACGGTGAAATGCTGAAAGAGCAATCAACGGTAGAGTAGTACGTGAAGGTAATCGTATGAGAGATAATGTGTTCACACGTGAGGTTTTGAGTCTTGCAGTAAGTGTCAGCTTGCTTACTGCATGCGGTGAAACCGTCGTGTCACAGAGCAGCGATGAACCTGATCCCGTGGTTCAAGATATTCCCATTGCGTTTGTTAAGCGCACGCTCCCCATTGACGAAAACAATCTTGTGGTAAGTACTGACCTCAGAGAGCCAAGTCAATTTATCCCAGGTGCTGGTTTGTATATCAAAGCCCGTGCATCGGTCAGCAGTGTTGAGATAAACGTCACTGACAGAGCGTTTATCGATGAAGACAATAGCCAAACAGACGATAACGGTAACCCTGTTTCTCCCCAA
Source organism: Alteromonadaceae bacterium (assembly GCA_027013165.1). GTDB lineage: Bacteria > Pseudomonadota > Gammaproteobacteria > Enterobacterales > Alteromonadaceae > Alteromonas. Next base: position 24,934 of record JALUXV010000478.1, on the reverse strand, counting down.
TATGACGTGAAAGATGTAGAAGTGTCGTACGACGGTAATCGTTTGTTATTCGCAATGCGTGCACCTAACATTGAAAACGCAGATGACGATGAACAACCTACCTGGAACATCTGGGAATACAATCTTCAAGCCGACGAGCTTCGCCGTATTATTCAATCAGACATCGTAGCTGAAGCTGGACAGGACACAGGGCCTGTCTATTTACCCGATGGTCGCATCATGTTCAGCTCCACCCGTCAACGTACCAATCAAGCAATACTTATCGACGAGGGTAAAGCACAATACTCAGCACTTGAAGAAAGCCTAAATACCTACGCATCTGTACTTCATGTGATGGACGCTAACGGCAACGATATTACTCAGGTATCGTTCAATCAGAGTCACGATATAGATCCACTCATCATGCCAAACGGCAAGGTATTGTTTACCCGCTGGGATCAAGCGTCGGGTGACAAGGGTATGCACCTGTATCAAATGAACCCGGATGGCAGCGAACTTGAGATAGTTTACGGTCGCCACAGCCACTCACTGAACGACGATACCGTTCATTTTGTGCAAAGCCGACTAACGCCTGATGGTCAGGTATTGTCTTCAGTACGAGAGTTTGAGCGAAACACGCTAGGCGGCAATTTCTATCGAATTGACGTTCAAAGCTACACTGACAATACCTCTCCAGTAGCGTCTAACAGCAGTTTAACCGGCCCGGCGCAACAGCCTGCACTGTTCGACAATATTGATACTCAGGCCGATATTTCCCCCGGCGGTTATGTGGCCGCCCTATACCCTTTGTTTGATGGCAGTGGGCGACAGCTATTTGCATGGAGTCAATGCCGAGTGTATGACCCAGAGCAGGTGGTAAATGAAGGTGATGTTCGCACTATTTTGCCATGCAGCGAGACTTTGCTAAGTACAGACGGTATTGAGGCTGCCCCTCTACTCTATGGGTTGTGGATTTATGATCCGCAAACCAACACCCAACAAGTTATAGCAACACCTCAAGAGGGCGTGGCTTACACCGAACTAGTTTCGATGGAATCTCGGGCATACCCCAATGATTACTCTGCGAGTGAAAATTATGATGCAGACTTGGCCAACCAAGGGCTGGGGCGTGTACATATTCGCAGCGTATATGACGTAGCAGGGGAGGACACTACTGCCCAGGGCCTTACAGTAATGGCCAATCCATCGCTAACTTCGGCAGACCAGCGGCCTGTAAGGTTTGTACGCGTGGTGAAAAGTGTGTCTATTCCCGACGAGGATATTGTCGATTTAGAACGTAGCGATTTTGGCCCGTCTAGAAATCAACTCATGCGGGAAATTGTAGGTTACGGAACAGTTGAGCCTGACGGCTCAGTGATGTTGGATATTCCTGCCAATATTCCATTTGCGCTTAATTTTCTCGATGCCAATGGTAAGCGCATTTCGTCAAGACATGATAACTGGTTACAACTGATACCCGGTGAAGTAAAAACATGTAATGGATGTCATCAGAACAATAATACCCAACCCCACGGGCGTTTAGATGCCGAATATCCGTCAATAAATTTTGGTGCGCCTTCCACTGGCTTGCCTCACCCCGGCGCCAATCCTGCCTTGTTCGCCGACTTAGGTGAAACCATGGCGCAAACTCGCACTCGAATCAACGGAAATGCACCAGTCACCGCCGACATCGTTTTTGATGATATTTGGGCCGACCCTGCAACAACCAACGTTTCGGCCTCGTTTACTTATGCCTACGGCGATATGCGTTCAGCTATTCCCATTTCACAGAGTTGTGCACAAACCTGGACGCCGTTATGCAGAATTGTGGTGAATTATCCAGACCACATCCAACCCATTTTTGAAGTCAATCGAGCGACTTTTGATGATGCTGGTGAGCTTGTCAGTGACACCACCTGTGTATCTTGCCACTCCCCAATGGATGCCGATGGTGTAACGCAGGTGCCTGCTGCTCAACTTGATTTGTCCAATCAAACCTCACTAGACAATGCTGCGCATTTGACGGGCTACAGGGAGCTACTCTTCTCTGATTTAGAAGTTGAAGTGGTAGATGGTGTACTGCTTGACCGCCTTATTCCTGCGCTAGATGGCAACGGCAATCCTATTTTTGAAACGGACGAAGATGGCGAGCTTATATTAGACCCAGAGGGTAACCCTATTCCCGTTATGGTTAACGTGAGAGTAGGTGCCGCCATGCGTGCAAACAGCGCTAACAGGAGCAGTCGATTCTTTGCTCAGTTTGAGGCAGGTGGTTCACACGCCGGATTGCTGAACCGTGCTGAATTGAAGACCATCGCCGAATGGTTAGATGTGGGTGCGCAGTATTACAACAACCCCTTTGATACACCGCAGGATTAAGCTATGCAGTACATTATCCTCGTTCTCATTATTGTATTTAGTGCTCACGTAGGTTCGGTAAAGGCTGATGAGCTCGTTGTCAAAGTCGTTGAACCCTACGCTGATATGCATACGGGGCCGGCGCGAGAGTTTCCTATTTTTAACTCGATTGCCCGCGGTGAAACCATCACTGTGATCAAATCTCACACCGCTTGGTACAAGGTGCGCACGGCAGACGGCATTGAAGGTTGGGTCGCCCAATCTGCACTCGCTGCCACCTTGGATCTGAACGAACAAACATTACAACTCGCTGAAAGCAGCTTTGACGGCTACCAAAACCGACGTTGGGAGTTTGGTGTGTTCGCTGGAAAGCTCAACGATGTTGCTGCGCTCTCTGTAACCGCGGCGTGGGCGTTTACCGACAACATTGCTGCAGAGCTAAGTGCAACACAAGCCTTAGGCAATTTTTCAGACAATCGAATTTGGCTAGTGCGCGTTCAACATTACACCTTTCCTGAATGGCGCGTGAGTCCTTACTTTTCTATTGGCGCAGGGCAAATAAATACCGAGCCCAGTGCCACCTTGGTAGAGAGCGGAGATGAGTCTCGGGTCAGTGATTTACTCGAAGTGGGCGTAGGGGTTCGCTATTACCTCACCCACAATTTCGTAGCACGAGCTGAGTACAAACGATTAACAGCGCTAACCGCGCGAGATGAACTAGAGGAGTTAAATCAATGGACGCTAGGACTATCCGTATTTTTTTAATGGGCGCGGCGGCATTGTTGCCTGTCTCAGACGCTTTTTCACAACAATCCGCGTCTCCAGTGATTGAACCAAATTTAGATCGCCGAGAAATCAGAGAAGCCGACATAGACAGTGAAAATATCGAAATCGGTGTGTTTGCTGGCCAAATAAGTATCGAAGACTTTTCCACATCCTCAGTGGTTGGAGTGACTTTGGGGTACCACGTTACCGAGAACATTTTTGCAGAGGCAAGCTATGCAACTGCAACCGCGGGGCAAACAAGCTTTGAAATACTTTCGGGCGGTGCCCCATTTTTGACCGACGAGCAACGTGATTACACCTATTACGATCTATCGGTAGGGTACAACTTTAATGGTGAGTTGTTCCTGACTGAGGGGCATGTATTCAATACTGATTTTTTCCTTACGCTTGGTGGCGGTAGTACAGATTTTGGTGATGAAAGTCAGTTTACCGTGACTTTGGGAGCGGGCTATCGGGTTCTGCTTACAGACTATTTTGCGCTACGTCTCGATGTAAAAGATCACATTTTCAACAGTGAACTGATAGGCGAAGAAAAAAACACGCATAACCTCCAGTACACCCTCGGTGCAACTTACTTCTTCTAGGGGCTAACAATGAAACTAAAATCGCTCAATCGAACCTCCAGTTTTGCACTTATCGTCATATTTCTGTTTGGCGTTACCTTGGCTACATCAACAGAAGCTGACGAGCCACAAGTAAATATGCCTGCACCTGATTTCACCCTGAAAAGTCGGGATGGCAATAATCTTCGTCTTGCTGAAGAGGTGGGCAATATCGTTATCGTTAACTTTTGGGCCTCTTGGTGTGGGCCGTGTCGCGAGGAGCTTCCGGCCTTTGAAGCCCTATATCAAGACTATGTGGACTTGGGGGTTACCGTGCTAGCCGTTAATGTGGATGACGATTCGGCGAAGGCACAGTCCATGCTGGCAGATATGGATATTAGCTTTCCCGTACTTTACGACCCAAACGGTGATGTGAGTGAGCTGTATGATGTATCTGCTATGCCCACCACTGTGATGATTGACCGAAATGGTGATACTCGCCTAATCCACAAAGGTTACAAATCGGGTGACGAGAAGCAGTACGAAAAAGCCATCAAGTTACTGCTAAGAGAATAGTCATGAAAAGTTACTCTTACCGACTGCTCATTATTGCCTTTTTGACCCTCATTTGTTCAGGTTGTGCGAACACGCTCACTGCGCTCAGCGATATCGAGCCTTGGGTTAAACCATACGAGCGAAGCTGCCTGGCCGACCCAATCATGAGTATGAATCGCAACCCAATTGCTGCCGCTTATACCAAACACGTTTTTGAGGCGAGAGAAGGAGCTCGTGGCGCAGATGGTGGCGCAGGAGGTGGTTGTGGTTGTAACTAAATATGCCTTGCTTGCAACTCTGCTCTTTGTAAGCGTCACAACAACGGGCGCAGTGTTACCCGAAGACCGCTCCGATGCCATGTATCACAGCTACTCGGGTGACGGTGTAACCATTGATGGTCCGTCAATATTACTGCGTAAAAAAGTAGGCAACACCGTGTCGTTTTCGGCTAACTATTACGTCGATACAATCTCGGGCGCATCCATTGATGTGCGTGCACAAGCCAGTGAATATCAGGAAGAAAGAACGGAAGCTACCTTAGGTGCAGACTTTCTGCACAATAAAACACTGGTCAACGTGAGTTTTACCAACTCCAGTGAGAATGACTTTGAAGCCAACAGTTATCACCTAGGCATCAGCCAAGATTTCTTTGGTGACCTAACCACCTTGTCGATGAGCTATTCCCGAGGCGAGGATGAAGTGCGTCGTCGCGGAGACCTTAACTTTCTCGAAGAGGCCCAGCGACAAAAGTTTGGAGTTGGACTGACTCAAGTGATCTCTAAGAACTGGATCATGGGGTTTAATGCTGAAAACGTGTCAGACCAAGGTTATCTCAACAACCCTTATCGCGCTATTCGCTACTTAGACGATGACAGCGCTCGCGGATTTGCTTTTACAACAGAGATATACCCGAACACTCGAGTGAGTAATGCGTTCTCGATAAATACCAATTACTACTTACCCTACCGTGCCAGTATTTATGGCGATGTGCGTTACTACTCAGATACCTGGGGTATTGAAGCCAGTAATATTAAGTTGGGTTACATCCATACCTTTGGCGACGCGTGGATCATAGATGCTCATGTACGTTTCTACCAACAAGAGCAAGCCAACTTCTATCAGGACCTATTTACCCGCGCTGATGAGTTTACTTACATGGCCCGCGACAAAGAATTATCTACCTACTCAGGTATGTCGGGCGGCATTGGTATCACGTACCAATGGGCCTTTTCTCAGTCGTTCTTTTTAGAAAAAAGCACCTTCAATATTGAGTACGACTACATGCAATTCGATTATGACAATTTCCGTGATGTGACCACTGGCGAGGCCGTTGGTGAAGAAGCGCTGTTTGGCTTCTCGGCCAGTGTGATTCGTGCTTACGTGTCTATCTGGTACTGAGGTAAATGTGATGAAAAACAACAAAGCTCACGCTAAACCACAAACTTTTTTGAAACGCATTGGACTCACTCATTGTTCTTTGATCATGGCGTTGATTTTAGCGATTGTGTTGAATGTGGCGTCATTTGTAGCGAAAGCCCAAACCACAGTGCAAGACGCTCAACCACTCTCATCTCAAATTGAAGACTTGAAAAAAGCGCTGATAACCCTGAATCGAGACCTATTCATTTTAGAGGAAGACTTATTGTTTCCCTCAAGTAGTCAGTTAGCGGTTTATTTGTCGGTTGATGTGGGTACTTTCTTCACACTGGATGCTGTTGAGTTAAAAATTGATGATGAGGTTGCTACCCACTATTTGTATACCGAACGCCAGATAAACGCGCTCCACAGAGGAGGTGTACAACGTTTGTACTTAGGAAATATTCCCCAAGGGGAACATAAACTCACCGCGTTTTTTGTGGGCATAGGGCCGGAAAACCGTCCTTACAAACGTGCAGTAAGCATACAGTTTGAGAAAGACGACGACCCGCAAGCGGTAGAGTTGCAAATTGTTGATTCACCGGCTAAACAGCAGCCTGAGTTCAGTGCAGTTGTCCTTTAGGTGAAGTTCGCTATGGTTCAACGACTTTTTACTCATTCACTCTACGCCGTTTGCACATTGGGCAGTGCTTGGGCAATGGCTGAGTTATCGGATACTGAAGAAGCAACCCCCATTGAAACCGCTCATTTTGGCACCGCGGTGTATTCCCTTTACAACGATGACCCTTTGTTGAGTTTGAGTGCCTTGTCACTTGCCAAGTTCAAAGGCGTGAGTGAGGCACAAGGCAAAACTTTGGATTTGTTAGAGGGTGGCATTGCCTTGTCGTACGACATGCCTGAGTTAGCCCAAAGACATTTGAACCAAGAAGCGCTCAGCGATCACAATGAACCTTTGGCGCTTTACTGGCTTGCTAGGCTCAACTTTTCTCAAGGTAGATCGCAACAAGGACTCGCAAACTATGAGCAGTTTACGGATGTCACCGATAGCAGTGATATCGAAGCTCTTCTTACGCCAGCGCAGTGGTATACACTGAACTATGAAGGAGCGCAGGCGAGCTTGGCGCTCGGTCAAGGTGATGTGAAAAAGTTCAAGGATGCTATCCCCAGTGAACACATTAATCAGCAATATTTGCACTACAACGAAGGTGTGGTTTCGCATATCAACGGAGATACAGAAAGTGCACTTATTGCATTCAAACTAATAGAAGAAACCTTACATCTAGGTTTGCAAGAATCATCAGCTATCGGCGGCCTTTTTGATTGGGTTAAATGGTGGCAATTACCCGAAGATAGTTCAGTGACCGAAGAAGAACGAGAAGCCTTGCTCAACGAGGTTTATCTGACTCAAGGTCAACTACTGTTATCTCAAGGCAAATTGTCTGAGGCACTGGTTGCGTTATCAAACCTCAATCCAAACGATACTCGGTTAGCCACTAGACACCATGAAGTCCTGCTCAATTACGCATGGAAACTCGCTCAATCCGGTGATTGGCCAAGCGCTATGGGGATTTGGTCCTATCTGTCATCTCAACCAGTGAATATGTTTACCTTGCAGGCAACACATGCATTGGCGGTGGGCTACTCGAGGCAAGGTGGAGAAGTGCAGGCGTTTGAGACGCTGGCCAAACTCAACCAAAACATATCCCAGTCAATGAACGATTTAGACATCTTATTGAACGCCGTAGAAGTTCAGGGGTACTGGCGTGAGATAACTCGTCAAGTGCAAGCATTGGGTAACGATGGCGACGAGGCTCTAGAGGAAGAAAAGAGTACTGAGCCGGGTGCTATTGTTTGGCCAGATTCTCACCACGATATTTTCCTATCACTGCTTAACAATGTCGATAACGGAGATAAAGAAGAAACAGAAGAAACAGAAGACACCGATTTGGCTCAATCTCATCGATTTAATGATTTAGCGTCGCTGTATGCCATCCGCAACCAACTCCTTGAACAAAAGAAGGATATTGGAATTTTTCATCAGCTCTTAGATGAGCGAGATCAGGTTCATCAAAACCGTGTTGTTCAAAGCTCTGGAAACTACGTTCAACAACAGATAGCAGAGTTAGCGTCTGAATATGAATCAATCCAATCGATGGTAAACGCGGCCAATGCTGACATTCAAAGCGCAGACAATATTAATGATTTACTTTCCGGGCTGGCAGTATTTGCATCGCCCGATCAACGCAGTGGACTAACGCGGTTACTAAAAGCACAAAATATCAAAACCTTAGTCGCAGAAACCTTAGCTTTTGAAAATAGGGAGTTACGGCCAGCTTATGCCACCAGACTGGATAGGCTCATGGGTATTCTATTGTGGGAATTACACGAACAATATCCAAAAGCGAAGTGGGAAACTTATCAACATTTGAAGGGGCTTGCTGGTTTGCTAGCGCAGGCGAATGAAAAACATGATTCTTTTACTGCATTGCTTACTCAAGAACAGGTGAATCAACGAGAACGACAGCGTCTAGATGACATTGAACAACAGCTTCAAGAGCATTTAAACACTACAGAGTCTTTAATTACGGCTTTGGAAAATGTGCTTACTGAGGATGTGCGCTCTGCTATTGCTGACAGAAAAAGCTATTTAAGTGAGCAATTCAATGTTAATCGACTGGCGATGATCCAGCTACAGGACTCTCGTAGCGAGGAAGCGCAATGAGCCGTGTTGTAACAAATAGACTTATGCTTCTATCGCCACTGGTGATTGCTCTGAGCGGTTGTTGGTCAACAACAGATAGTTCTGTGACTGAGGATAATGTCACTATTAACAATCAAGCCTTGATGGACGTGCTGGGCGTAGCACCTATCACAGTTGAGAAAACCCAATTGCCGCCCGCAGACTTGAGTGCGTTGAGGGACAATTACGCTGATTTAGCCTCTACCGTTGACGACCCCTCCTTATCCCGTCAATTACTCATGCGGTTAGCCGATGTAGAGATGTTGGTAGCCGAAGAAGAACAATTGCGGGGAGACTCGGATAGTCAGCACACCTTTGAAAGAGCTATTGATACGTACAAGAAAACACTTGAAAGCGCAGAAGACGAGGAATATCGCCAGAGTGCGTTGTATCAATTATCTCGAGCCTATGATCTGCAAGGTAACTCTCAGCAGAGCGTGGATATCTTATACGATCTATTGGAAACCTCTCCTGAACCTTTACACGCTACCGAAGCCTGGTTTCGTTTGGGAGAAGCACACTATAGCAATGGTGATTATGCGCAAGCTGCACAAGCTTACCAAAAGGTGCTAGACGCTGGCGAGCAAGATACTTTTTATAGCATGTCAGCCTACATGCAAGGCTGGGCGTTTTACAAACTCTCTGATTACACCAACGCGCTGCCTTCATTCGACCGTATGCTGTCTGCCAGTTTTGCTCAAGCCATCGATATTAACGGCAAAGGTTACTTGCCCAATATTGATGGGTTGCCGAAAGGGCAGCGGAAGCTAGCACAAGACAGTTTGCGTGTCATGGCGACACTTTTCTCGTATCAAGGAAATGGTGAAGCAATAGTTGATTACTATGAGGTTCACGGGCAACAGCCTCATAGCTACTTAGTATTTGACGAGCTTGCCCAGCAGCACTTAGACAATGATCGCTTTCTCGATGCCGCCGAGACCTATGTGGCATTCGCAAATACCTACCCATTGCATCCCAATGCAGTTTCATTTTTTGTTAAGCACATCGACGCATTTATTCTGGGCGATTTTCCTAGCGAAGTGATGGGCGCAAAAGCCGCTTTTGTGAAGTTGTTCGGACCTGAGCAAGGAGTGTATGAGGAGCTATCGAAAACTGAGTCGAGTAGCGCACTGGAGCAAGCCAATAGCTATTTACATACATACTTACAAGAGTTAGCTCAGAGCCATCACAGTCTTGCTCAAACGCTCAACAACTCTCAAAGCAGCACATCACTGCCTGAGTTTTTTAGTACTTTGTCTGAGAGTGAACGAGAGGAACAGGCGAGGTTGGCATATGCCAGTGCAGCAGAATATTACCTGACCTTCATATCATTGTTTGGCGACGATCCCCTTCGTCCACAAATGCAGTTCAATCTAGCGGAGAGCTATTTCGAAACAGAGCAGTTTGATAATGCCATCATGCATTATGAAGACGTGGGATACGGGTACAGCGATTCCACATTTGCCAATGACGCTGCCTACACAGCACTTTTGTCTTATCGAGCCTTGCTCCAAACGTTAGCGAAAGACACAGACCAACACGCTCACTGGTTGGCCCAACAGCAACAAAGCCAGAGGCAATTCGTACAGAACTTCGACACTGATGTGCGTTCTATTGCTGTTGTGCAAACATTAATGCAAGACCAGTTTGATGCCAATCACTATCTAGAGGCTATTCAGTACAGTCAGTGGTTACTGAATGCCTCAGCAGAAATTGCTCATGCGGTTACGCCCGACATACTGCTCTCCGCCCGATTGGTGCAAGCCCATAGCCATTTTGGTTTGAAAGACTTTGTTGCTGCCGAACAAGATTACCGAGGGCTTCTTCAGACCCTACCGGACAGTCACAGTAGCTTTCACCAACTAGAGCGAAACTACGCCATCAGCATTTTCAACCAAGCTCAGCTCGCCGTTGATAACGAGAAGCTGGACGAAGCGGTAACTCATCTCATGCGTTTGATGACAGTGGCTCCTGACAGCGACGTCAGCGTTACCGCTCAGTATGATGCGGCAAGCTATCTGATTGCCCTGTCTCGTTTTGAAGAAGCACAGGTGTTGTTGTTGGATTTTGCGTCTCGTTATCCAGCGAACACACTCACACAAGATATTGATACCAAGTTAATGTTTGTGTACGAACAAACCGAACAGTGGCAAGCCGCTGGCGATATTTTGTATGCCCAATGGCAAGGAGACGAATCAAGCGTTGAAGGTCAACAGGCGTTGTTTCAAGCCGCACAATACTTCCAAAAAGCAGGAAATCGCAACGCGGCGCTCCCTGCATTTAGAACCTATGCCCATGCCTATCCTGACCCCTTCGAACAGGTGACTGAAGCGCGCTTTATCATGAGTGAGTTTTACCGCACTAGTGGTGAAGACAGCAAACGTCGTTACTGGTTAAACAAACTGATACTAGGCCACGATCGTGCTGACAGTGGCGGAACCTTGCGCTCTCAAACGTTGGCAGCAATGTCGGCCATGGTATTCGCAGATGATGCGCGGGTGGCGTTTAGCCAAATCAAGTTAACCATGCCATTGCAATCCAGTTTGACTAAAAAGAAAGATGCGCTGCAACGTGCAATCGATTCACACAACAAAGTACTGGCCTACGGAGTGAGAGAATACGCTACTGCTGCCAATCACAATTTAGCCACGCTTTACATCACCTTGGTCGATGACTTGATGGCCTCTGAGCGCCCGACGAGTTTGTCTGCATTAGAACTAGAACAATATGAATTGTTACTCGAAGAGCAAGCGTATCCCTTTGAGGAACAAGCGCTATCTGTTTTTGAAGCCAACGCACGACGCGCTTGGTCTGGTGTTTACGACGAATGGGTGCAAGCTAGTTTCGAACAGTTAGCAGCTCTATATCCCGCTCGCTACCGCAAGCCTGAATATATCGAGGAACTCAGCCATGACATGTATTAATGGCCTCAGTTTTAAGCGGCTACTTATTGTTTCGACAAGTGTCCTACTTCTATCTGCTTGTATGACCACTACCAGTGAGCACGGAGAAAATGACTTGTCTCAGTCACAGAGCAATGAAGTGCAGGCTAACGCTGAAGAAACGACAGTTGTTTCGGCACAGAATCATTACCTTGCTGCGAAGCGGACATTCAGTTCAGAGCAGCAGAGCGTGTTTAATAGTGCGATTGCATTAACTACATCGGGAGATTTTGAGCAGGCGTCTCATGTGCTTCAAGGCATTAACGTAACCGATGAAACCCCATCTGCATATTGGGTGCTAAAGGGTGATATCGCCAAAGCACTCGGCGACACTCAGCTAGCACAATCGGCTTACGAAACCGCAATTGAACACAATCAATACAATCATTTTGCTCTAAATAGACTGGGTGCTTTAGCTAGAGAACAAGGCGATTTTAAGAGGGCAAATCACTATTGGAATGAAGCACTGGCGGCATGGCCAAATAATCCGTTAGTGCATCTGAATATGGGGATTCTTCACGATTTGTATTTGGGCGACAAAGTCACAGCACTATTTCATTACCATCAATATCAAACCATCGCGCAAGCGCCAAATGCTAACCCAGAACAGCGAACCTTAAAAAGTGTGCAGCGGTGGATAAAAGACGTAGAACGCCAGCTTGCGTTGCAGCAACAAGGAGGAGTTACCAGTGGCAATTAACACCCTGACTAAAAGTATTGCGGCTGCACTTCTTATAGGCCTGTCTAACCTAGTGTTGGCCCAGCAAACTGAGGAACCTATCCGACTTGAAGTCACCATTAAAGGCAGTAAAGAGCAGCCACAGGTACTGAGTATTGTTCCATGGCAGCTACCTGAGCATAGAAGCATCGACGGTACATTAACTTGGCCACTCAAAACCATGGAGCTTTCTCTCATAGAGCGAAAATCATTTATGCGGAATCTGGCGCTCACCCAACATATGGGGCAAGACAATAGTGCCACTCATGCACCGGATGAGGCGCAACCATAACCCGATAACCATTTTTTTGACGTTTAAAACAACACACTGTTTTACAAAACAAAGAGCACAATGATAACGAGGTAGTATCATGCAAATTTTTGATGTAATTGTACGTTTTTTCCAAGAGGGCGGTGCCTTCATGTTCCCTATCGCAATTGTATTGGCAATTGGCTTGTCTATTGCGCTAGAGCGCTACTTCTTTTTGGCATCAGCAAAGCACACCAACAAAAAGGCATTTTCTGAGCTAGAGCCCTTGCTGAATAATCAGCGATTTGATCAAGTAGAAAAACTATCAGCTAAGGGCTCTGCGCCAGTCGCTCGAGTTATCGGAGCTGGTATCGCACGCTTACAAGTGAGCCCTCGAAGAGAGGATATTGAGTACGCGATGGAGGAAGGCTTAATGGAAACCATTCCACGATTAGAAAAACGCACGCCGTACTTGGGTACCTTGGCAAATATTTCAACCTTGCTTGGTCTACTCGGAACTATTATAGGCTTGATTGCAGCCTTTTCTGCGGTAGCGAATGCAGACCCTTCGGAAAAAGCGAGCTTGTTGTCGCAGAGTATTTCCGTGGCGATGAATACCACGGCATTTGGCTTGATTGCGGCGATTCCGCTATTAGCTCTGCATTCGATTCTGCAAACCAAAACAGTGGAAATTGTCGATAGTATGGAGATGGCTGGCGTGAAATTTCTCAACGCATTAATGGCCAAAAAATCAGTGACGCCATTTAGCCGTCAAGCAGACGAGTAAGTCATTATGTTGGGTCGTCAAAAACGTCATAAAAAGCCTGACGCAGAGTTAGATATAACTTCGTTTTTAAATCTAATGATTGTCTTAGTACCAGTGCTGTTGATGATGATGGTGTTTTCTAAGATTACCGTGATTGAATTGAGCCTTCCTGGGTTGGAGGTCGCAGGCAATGGTGATGACATTGAAAATCAACATATAGAGCTTGTGGTAACGCCTCAGGGTAGTGCCGTGTATTTCCCTTCCGGTTATTTGGTAGAGCAGATCCCCGCCGTGACTAACGAGGGTGACAGCTCATACCACAATGATTGGGACAAGATTCAGTTTATCTTAAAGCAGATAAAACAAACCCTGCTAGCAAAAGGTATTGAGAAAGACGACATTGTTTTGATGATTGATGACTCGCTAGACTATCAGAGTGTTATTACGCTTATCGAACAAGTTCGGTCATACAAAGATGTGGTGGCTGCTTCGGTAGTGGATGCAGCATTATTTCCCGAGGTCTCTTTTGCCGAAGCACCGCCGAGTATGGCGAGTCTCGACTGGACTGCAACGCCTAGTTCACCTATGGAGTATGCACAATGAAGCAATCTATGAGAGCGAAGCGTATGGACAGAAATCACAGACGCAACGCCCAGCAAACTAAGCTAAGCCTTGTGTCTTTGATGGATATCTTCACCATATTAGTGTTCTTTTTAATGCTCAATGCATCTGACGTACAGGTGCTTGATAACCACAAATCGGTCACGCTACCCCAAGCTACCTCGGAACTAGCCGCCAAGGAAACTCTACTTATTCTTGTTAACGGTACAGATATCCTCATTGAAGGACAGCATGTAGCAAACGTAGATGCGGTAATGCGAGAGGCCGATAGCACCATTTCCATGCTGGCCGCTCAGCTTGAACTACACAAAGCGGCTTTGCCTGAAAATACGGTAAATGATGGGCCAGAAAGACACCCGATTACCATTATGGGTGACAGGAGCGTACCTTACGCTTTGCTTAAAAAGATAATGACGACCTGTGCAAGTGCTGGTTTCACCAATGTTTCACTGGCGATAGAGCAGATCATTGGGGCTGACGTTGAAGGTGAGGTGGCTGCATGAGTACGGTGTATTTTGACAGCCAGCTTCCATGGTCATCGAGCGAGAGGGAAAATCGACGATTTACTCAGATAACCTACGGCGTATTAGGCGTAACCCTTCTGTTAGCCGTGGGCGTTTCCGTCGTTCAGCTTCCACAAACACTGGTGCAAGAGGAACCGCGAAAGCCGCCTCAACTAGCGCATATTTTAGTGGCACAGGAGCCACCTCCGCCGCCAATCATTGAACCAGAGCCCGCACCTGAGCCAATACCTGAGGAGAAGCCCCCAGAGCCTACCCCCGAAGAGAAACCGCCAGCACCTGAAGAAGTAGTGACTCCAGAGCCAGAACCGATTTTAGAACCAGAGCCTGAACCCGAGCCAACGCCGGAAGAAACGGTAGCGCAAGCTCGTGAAAATGCGCGGCAAACCGGTGTTTTAGCGTTTCAAGATCAACTAGCCAGCTTACGCAGTGACGCAAGTTTAACTAACTTGGCGGATGTTCAAACCGTTGAAGGAGCAGGGCATGCCGAGCAAACTCAACGTCAACGTATTGGTCAAGAAGTGGCAACGAGCACCAGTGGAGGACTATCACAAAGTGATATAAGCACAGAAATAGGCGCACGTGGTGAGTTGGCTGGTCGCAGAACCACCGAATTTGACGCACCAGAGCAGGGAGCGGCTTCACTTGCTGCCAAGCGTATTCAAACAGAGTCTCAAGTGATAGGCGACAGAGATATCGAGGCCATTAGAAAAACCCTAGATGCAAACAAAGGCGCGGTGTACGCATTGTACAGACGTGCATTGCGGGAAAATCCTGATTTGGAGGGCAAGCTTACGGTGAATCTTACTATTGAACCCAATGGGAGTTTGTCACTGGTTACCCTGGTAAGTAGTGAACTGGACTTCGAGGCATTGGAGCAAAAACTCCTTGCCCGTATCAGGATGATAAACTTTGGAGAAGCCAAGGTTAAGCAGACTAAGTTGGAATACGCTTTTAACTTTTTGCCTTTTTAACTGAAAAAGTACGCTTAATATCGTTTAAAACCTTGCTAAAACTATGCTTTTTGTCAGGATAGAGAAAACAACAAAAATCTATCCAAAGTTAATAAAACGGAGAACAGGCATGACTTCAGGAATTAAACGCAAGGTAATCATGGGATTGGGAGCTTCATTGGTATCGCTTATCGCGGCCAGTGGTGTATATGCAAATGAAGCAACGTCTGAGCGCCATGCGGCAGCGGCAACTCAGTATCGTCAAGCATTGTTTCAGTTGGTTCGCAGTAACATGGCTCCGTTAGGTGGTATGGCGAAGGGCGCTATCCCTTTCGATGAGTCAGTAATGAAAACCAATGCGGTACGTCTAGAGCAATTGGCTGACATGATGAGCGATTATTTGGTTACAGATACTAGTAAGTTTGATGTTGAAACCAGTGCTAAGGATGAAATGTGGGAAGATTTTAGTGATGTTGAAGCTAAAATCGACGCTATGCGTGCTGCGGCGCAAAACCTAGCGAGCGTTGTTGAAGCTGGCGATACTGATGGCTACCGAGCAGCGATTGGCAAAGTAGGCGGAAGCTGTAAATCTTGTCACGATGCGTACAAAGCCGACTAAGCTATCTCTAAACGTCGGGTAACTAGAACGGTTGCCCGACTTTTATCTTCTTTTGAAAACTTCTCTTTCCCTCACTCTATTCTTAATATTACTCATTTAAATCTAAATAATTGTCATATTATTCATTGGTTTGCGCCATATAAGGCTGAAGTCTTATGGGGTAAAGCAGTAAAACTGTTCTAGTGTAGCTGATAAAAGCCCTACATTGGACATGGTTATGAATTATAAGAATGAACATCATCAATCGACTGAACATCCTGAGCAATTTTGGTTATCTCAAGCTGAGCAAATAGCATGGTATACCAAACCTATTATTCCTTTCTGTAACGACGACAACGGCTACGTAAGCTGGTTTCCTGACGGTACGTTAAACACCTGCTATTTAGCATTAGATCAGCATGTTGAGTCAGGTAAAGGTGACCAATGTGCCTTGATATACGATTCTCCCGTAACGCAAACCAAACAAAAGTTCACCTATGCTGAAATGCTATCATTTGTAGAGCAGTTTGCCGGTGTATTGAAAGCTCAAGGATTAGAGAAGGGCGACAGAGTTATTATTTACATGCCGATGATCCCCCAAGCCGTTATTGCAATGCTTGCCGTGGCGCGCCTAGGTGCTGTGCATTCGGTGGTTTTTGGCGGTTTCGCTGCTAATGAATTAGCGGTCAGAATCGATGATGCGAAGCCCAAGTTAATCGTTACTGCATCATGCGGTATTGAGGGGCAGCGTGTTATTGAATACAAGCCAATGGTGGATGGTGCAATTGCCCTAGCGTCTCATAAGCCAAAGGGCTGTATTGTTTATCAACGCCCACAGGTTGCCGCAAGCTTAAATCCTGAATTCGACATTGATTGGGTATTGGCTATGGAGAAAAGCGAGCCTGCCGACTGTGTACCAGTAAAGTCGACGGATCCCCTTTATATATTGTATACCTCAGGTACTACCGGAAAACCTAAAGGCGTAGTCAGAGACAACGGTGGGCATGCGGTAGCACTTCATTATTCTATGTCTTCGGTATACAACGTGGACGAAGGCGATACTTTTTGGGCTGCATCGGATGTTGGCTGGGTGGTGGGGCATTCTTATATTGTTTACGGGCCGTTGCTTAAAGGTGCAACAACCGTCTTGTATGAAGGAAAGCCCGTAGGAACACCAGATGCGGGCGCGTTTTGGCGTGTAGTTGAAGAATACAAAGTTAAAGTATTGTTTGCTGCCCCAACGGCGTTTAGAGCCGTTCGCAAAGAAGACCCCAACGCCACATTTATTGAAAACTATGACCTTTCATCTCTTGAAACCATATTTATGGCAGGAGAGCGCCTAGACCCGCCAACCTACCATTGGACTCACGAGGTCACTAATAAGCCGATTGTTGACCATTGGTGGCAAACAGAAACAGGCTGGCCAATTTGTGCTAACCCTGTGGGCGTAGAAACTCTCCCAACCAAACCAGGATCATCCAGTGTGCCCACCCCAGGGTTTAACGTACAGATATTATCGGGAAGTGGAGAGCAAAAGCCTGCTAATACTCAAGGTGCAATCGCTATAAAACTGCCCTTGCCGCCGGGCTGCCTCACTTCTATTTGGGGCGATCACGAACGATTTGTGCAAGGCTACTTATCGGAATTTCCCGGTTATTACTGTACCGGTGATAATGGCTATATAGATGATGAAGGCTATGTTTTTATCATGGGAAGAACCGATGATGTGATCAACGTAGCAGGGCATCGTTTATCTACTGGTGAAATGGAAGAGGTGCTAGCTTCTCATACCGCTGTGGCGGAGTGCAGTGTTATTGGGGTAAACGACAAATTGAAAGGGCAGATCCCGGTGGGTTTGGTTTTACTTAAAAACGGTGTGGAAATAGACGAAAAGTTATTAGAGCAAGAGCTGGTAGCACAAGTCAGGGAAAAAATTGGTCCAGTGGCAAGCTTTAAACGCGCCATAGTAGTAGAGCGTTTGCCAAAAACTCGGTCAGGAAAAATCTTACGAAAGCTGTTACGTCAAATAGCAGCGGACGAACCTTTGGCGGTACCATCGACTATTGATGACCCGTCAAGTGTGGACGAAATCGTTGCTGTTATGAAACAACGGGGCATGGTTCAACAAACCACAGCCTAACGCTCATTTAGTGCATTAGACAGTGATTTATCTGCGAGTAATATCTTATCGTAGTGCACACTGCGCTAGTAATAGAACTCTTCTACTGCTGGCGCGGGAGGTGCTATTTCAATGGCGTAATAAAGCCCAAAACCAACGATAAGGGCAACAACCAGCGCAAGTAAAAGTTTCGATGAGGAAATCCCTGAAGCTTGTGTTTGTTTTTTACCGTGAATCATAGGTGGTACAAGCTTTTGTTTTTTGAACACCGCATAGAAAACAATGGCGGCAATATGAAACCCAATAACCCAGAGTAAAATATCGAACACTCGGTGATGCATGGTGTTCATCACATCTAACACAGACTCATCAACTAAATGGCGATACGGCCCGTCAAGATAGATATCGTCGGTCATAAAGAGTCCGCTCACTGCTTGCAATCCAATCATGATGAGCATGATAACAACTGCATAACCGCCCAGTGCATTGTGTCCTGTTGATGGGGCACTGTCTTTTTTACCTAAAGTTTTTATATAGGAAAATACTGCACTAGGGCCTTTAACAAAGTGGCTAAAACGGGCATAAGTGGGGCCGACGAACCCCCATATTACCCTAAAAATAATTAATCCTAATGTGAAGTAACCCAAATAGAAGTGCCACTGAACAGCATCGTCCATCCATTCTGCGGTGGCATAAAGGCAAAAAATACTGGCCACCAAAAGCCAATGAAATAATCGGGTAGGGAGATCCCAAATGAGGCGCTTTTCCATGAGTATATTCCGCATTTAAAATAAGTTGTTTATGTTTGGTGCCACGGACCTTTCGATAGGTGTATATAAAGTGTAATACAAGTAACAGCCCCAGTTATCCTAGCTAAAAATGCGCGTGTTGGCGAATTGTGTGATCTCAGAAGAAAACTCTCACTCATGCGCGTTGCATTCGCAGCGATATCATGCACAATGCCCTCATTGTTGAAGGTTAATAGATAATAAAGAGTAAATAATGAAAGTTGGTTTGTTTGGTGCAAACGGCCGCATGGGTCGTGTACTTATTGAAGCCCTAGATGCGAGTGAAGATGCCCATTTATCGGTAGCCACCGTAAGAGATGATTCTCCTTGGGTAGGTATGAACGTTGGAGAGCTTTCTGGTATTGGTAAGAAGCATATTGACTGTTCGGGCATCTCATCGCTAAAAAATTCCGATGCAGACGTGATGATAGACTTTACTCTGCCGGTAGTATTTGAGAGCAACTTGGCTTGGTGTGTTGAAAACAAAGTTCCTGTCGTTATAGGAACAACTGGGCTTAACGAAAGCCAGTTACTATCACTGAATAACGCAGCACAGCATATCCCCATTGTATTTGCGGCGAACTACAGTGTTGGGGTTAACCTGATGCTTTCTTTGGTGCGAAAGGCCGCCAGTGTGCTAGGCGGTACTGCTGACATAGAAATCACCGAAGCTCACCACAGGTTCAAACAAGATGCTCCTTCCGGAACGGCTATGGCTATTGGTGAGGCCATTGCTGACGAACTTGGTCGCGACTTAAAAACTTGCGCTGTGTACGGCCGTGAAGGCAAAGAACCTGAACGAGACCACAATACTATTGGTTTTGCTACCGTAAGAGCCGGCGACATTGTGGGAGAACACACAGCTTTGTTTGCGGATATTGGTGAACGCCTCGAAATTACCCATAAAGCGTCTAGCCGCCTTACTTTTGCTAAAGGCGCAGTACACGCTGCACGTTGGTTATCTAACAAACCAGCAGGTCTGTATTCCATGGAAGATGTATTGGGCCTTAAAGAGTAAACGGTGTAACTATAAGTAAATTAGCAACTTGCAATATTTGAGTAGGCTTAAAGTAAAACCACATAGCTGTTAGGGTATTTGTAGTTTTTGCTCTGTTAACAGTAATTTTGGGTTTAAAGGTCTATTTTAATAAATTTTGTAATTGAGTTAGACCTTTTTGAGAGTGTCATGTATACTTGTCGGAATTTGCCAGAATTTCGCATTTTGCGGCCGAAAAATCGGCTGTAGAACGCGGTTTTATTAGCTGCAAAGATCGTAAAACAGGGCGTAGTATTTTCATTACGGCCT
The DNA here is from genome assembly GCA_027013165.1 of Alteromonadaceae bacterium. Classification (GTDB taxonomy): domain Bacteria; phylum Pseudomonadota; class Gammaproteobacteria; order Enterobacterales; family Alteromonadaceae; genus Alteromonas. The sequence continues at coordinate 5,015 of JALUXV010000478.1, read as the reverse complement.
GTTTTTTGTGGGGTTTGAGTAGAAAAGCTGCTCAAACACGTAGTTATCCTTATCTCTGGAGGTTGACTTGGCTAATTCTGCCCTTTTGGTGTTAGAGGATGGTTCTGTTTTTAAAGGTACTGCGATAGGCGCGCAAGGTACTGCTGTTGGTGAAGTAGTTTTCAATACTTCAATGACAGGTTATCAAGAGATCATCACTGACCCATCCTATGCTGAACAAATAATCACCCTTACTTATCCACATATTGGTAATACCGGTACCAACGACGAAGACGTTGAAGCGGACACGATTTGGTCTAAAGGCCTAATCATCCGAGACCTACCACTGGTTGCCAGTAACTTCCGTAAACAGCAAACCCTTTCTGAATATCTTGAATCAAAAGGTGTTGTTGGCATTGCAGACATTGATACCCGTCGTTTAACACGCATTCTACGAGACAAAGGTGCTCAGAATGGCTGCATTATTTGTACTGACGATGCAAGCGAAGCAGACGCACTAGCGCAAGCTCAGGGGTTCCCTGGACTTAAAGGCATGGACCTAGCCAAAGTTGTTAGTATCAAAGCACCTAAAACATGGACAGAGGGTAGTTGGGAACTGGGCAAAGGCTATGTAACTCCGGAATCGAGCAAGTATCACGTTGTTGCTTACGATTTTGGTGTAAAGAACAACATCTTACGCATGCTTGCTGACCGCGGCTGTAAGATTACATTAGTTCCTGCTCAAACACCTGCACAGCAAGTGTTAGACATGAATCCAGATGGCGTGTTTTTATCCAATGGCCCTGGTGACCCAGAGCCTTGTGATTACGCTATTGAAGCTATAAAGACTATCGTTGAAACAGGTATCCCCGTTTTCGGTATCTGCTTAGGTCACCAGTTGCTTGCTTTAGCAAGTGGCGCGAAGACGGTGAAAATGAAGTTCGGTCACCATGGTGCTAACCACCCAGTGAAAGATTTAAAACGCAATGTGGTTATGATCACTAGCCAAAACCACGGTTTTGCTGTTGATGAAGCTAGCCTGCCAGAGAATTTAGAAGTAACGCACATATCATTGTTCGATAAATCGTTACAAGGCATTCATCGTACCGACAAGCCTGCGTTTAGTTTCCAAGGGCACCCAGAAGCAAGCCCAGGTCCACATGAAGCGGCACCGCTTTTTGACCACTTTATTGACCTAATCGAACAACACAAGCAGTAGGAAAGAGCCCGCTATGCCAAAACGTACTGACATACAAAGTATTCTTATCATCGGTGCTGGCCCTATTGTTATTGGCCAAGCCTGTGAGTTTGACTATTCGGGAGCGCAAGCGTGTAAGGCGCTGCGCGAAGAGGGTTACCGTGTAATTCTGGTTAACTCTAACCCTGCAACCATCATGACAGACCCAGAAATGGCTGATTCGACGTATATCGAGCCAATTCACTGGGAAGTAGTACGCAACATTATTGCTAAAGAGCGTCCAGATGCCATTCTTCCTACCATGGGTGGTCAAACCGCACTTAACTGCGCACTTGACCTAGAAAAGCATGGTGTACTTGAAGAGTTTGGTTGTGAGTTGATTGGTGCAACTGCTGACGCCATCGACAAAGCGGAAAACCGCGAGCGCTTCGATAAAGCAATGAAAGACATAGGTCTAGAATGTCCTCGTGCTGAAATCGCACATTCAATGGACGAAGCCCACGATGTACTAAGCCGCATTGGTTTCCCTTGTATTATTCGCCCGTCTTTCACCATGGGTGGAACCGGTGGTGGTATCGCATATAACATCGAAGAGTTCAACGAGATTTGTGCAAGAGGTCTAGACCTCTCACCTACCAGTGAGTTGCTCATCGATGAATCTTTGCTTGGTTGGAAAGAGTACGAAATGGAAGTGGTACGCGACAAAGCAGATAACTGCATTATCGTTTGTACCATTGAAAACTTCGACCCCATGGGTGTTCACACAGGTGACTCGATTACGGTAGCGCCTGCACAAACGCTTACCGACAAAGAATTCCAAATTATGCGTAATGCGGCAATGGCCGTGCTACGTGAAATCGGTGTAGAAACCGGCGGTTCAAATGTACAGTTCGGCGTATGCCCGAACACAGGCCGTATGGTCATCATTGAAATGAACCCTCGTGTTTCTCGTTCATCAGCACTTGCATCAAAGGCAACAGGTTTCCCTATCGCTAAAGTAGCGGCAAAACTTGCTGTGGGTTACACCCTTGATGAACTAGCAAACGACATTACTGGTGGTTTAACACCAGCGTCATTTGAACCGTCAATTGATTATGTTGTGACAAAGATCCCTCGCTTTAACTTCGAAAAATTTGCGGGTGCAAACGACCGTTTGACTACGCAGATGAAGTCAGTAGGTGAGGTAATGGCTATTGGTCGTAACCAGCAAGAATCATTGCAAAAAGCGCTTCGTGGTCTAGAAGTGGGTGTGAATGGTTTGAGCCCTGTGGTTGACTTAGAAGACCCTGAAGCTCGTAACAAGATTGTCTACGAACTTCGCGAGCCAGGTGCAGAACGTATTTGGTACATTGGTGATGCATTCCGTTTGGGAATGACAGTGGAAGAAGTTTTCAACTTAACCAATATCGACCGTTGGTATCTAGTTCAGTTGGAAGACCTTATCAAGCTTGAAGCTGAAGTGGCTGAAAAAGGTTTGAGCGGCATTGACGCAAACTTTATGCGCGCGTTGAAGCGTAAAGGTTTCTCTGATTCACGTCTAGCTGAGCTTACTAAAGTTGCAGAAGATGATGTACGTGAAACACGCCGAGGCTACGGTATTTCTCCGGTATACAAGCGTGTAGATACCTGTGCAGCTGAGTTTTCAACTAGCACGGCTTACATGTACTCAACCTACGACGAAGAATGTGAAGCACAACCTACCGACAATGACAAGATCATGGTATTAGGCGGCGGCCCTAACAGAATCGGTCAAGGTATAGAGTTTGATTACTGCTGTGTGCACGCGGCGTTGTCTATGCGAGATGACGGTTACGAGACCATCATGGTTAACTGTAACCCTGAAACTGTATCAACTGACTACGACACGTCTGACCGCTTGTACTTCGAGCCAGTAACCCTTGAAGACGTGCTTGAAATTGTAGCTAAAGAAAACCCGAAAGGCGTTATCGTACAATACGGTGGTCAAACACCACTTAAGCTAGCTCGTGCCCTTGAAGCGAACGGTGTACCTATTATTGGTACGTCACCAGATGCGATTGACCGTGCAGAAGACCGTGAGCGTTTCCAGCAAATGGTTAATAAGCTTGGTTTGAAACAGCCTGCGAACGCAACGGTAACGAATGTTGAGCAAGCACTAGCAATGGCTGAAGAAATCGGCTTCCCATTGGTTGTTCGTCCATCTTATGTTCTTGGTGGCCGTGCAATGGAAATCGTTTACGACATTAAAGACCTTAAGCGCTACTTAAACGAAGCGGTGAAAGTGTCTAATGACGCACCGGTATTGCTAGACCGCTTCCTTGACGACGCTATCGAAGTTGATATCGATGCAATCTGTGACGGCGAAGAAGTTGTTATCGGCGGTATCATGGAGCACATCGAGCAAGCCGGTGTTCACTCAGGAGACTCGGCCTGTTCACTTCCTCCACACTCATTGTCTAAAGACATCCAAGACACTATGCGTAAGCAGGTGAAGGATATGGCGCTAGAGTTGGGTGTTGTAGGTCTTATGAATACCCAGTTCGCGATTAAAGATGGTGAAGTGTACCTTATCGAGGTAAACCCTCGTGCGGCACGTACTGTTCCTTTTGTCTCTAAAGCCACAAGTATCCCGCTTGCAAAAGTTGCGGCGCGTGCTATGGCAGGTCAGTCACTTGCATCGCAAGGCGTTACCGAAGAAGTGATTCCTCCTTTCTACTCAGTAAAAGAAGTGGTACTTCCATTTGCTAAGTTCCAAGGTGTTGACCCACTTCTTGGACCAGAAATGCGCTCTACCGGTGAAGTGATGGGTGTGGGTGATACTTTCGAAGAAGCTTACGCTAAGGCTAACTTGGGTGCAGGTGCGCCACTACCTAAAGCAGGTAAGGCATTGCTTTCTGTACGCAACAATGACAAAAACAAAATCATCGAGCTGGCAAGAGCCTTAGTTGATGCTGGTTTTGACATTGAAGCAACCCGTGGAACTGCAACAAACTTGTATGATGCGGGCATCATGAGTACTGTTGTGAACAAGCTGTCTGAAGGGCGTCCGAACATTGTCGATGCTATTAAGAACGGCGAGTACGCGTACATTATCAATACCACAGAAGGTCGTCAGGCGATTACCGATTCGGTATACATTCGTCGCGAGGCACTGTTGAACAAGGTAACGTACACAACAACCATGAATGCTGCTTTTGCTACCATCCGCGCTAAGTCAGCAGACGACCGTAGCAAAGTATCATCAGTTCAGGAGCTTCACGCACGCATTAATCAGTGATGACATCAAACAGGATATTGGTTATCCTGTTTGCATGACACTTATGTGAATGAACTACAAAGTGCGCCGATGTGCGTAATGCTAGTTACTTAAGTTAGTTGGTTGTTAAACGTATTGATGTGACGGAATCCATCAGACGTTTTACTTCACGCGGTGAACCCATCCTTGGGGCTCTGCTTCGGCATCCATGCCGAAGAAGGAAGTAAAACGTCAGTTGAATTCCGTCTGGAATATGTAGCCAGTGATTTTAGTCGCATTACGCCACGGCGCACTTTTTGTTGATTAGCTTTGGTTTTGTACTAGTTAACTAGTATTGGATTAAAGGTAGGAGTAAACAATAAACAAAACATTGCAGGCAAGGATGCCTGCACTGAGCCAACATGGATGTTTTTACGGCGTTTTTGTTTATGTTTACTCTTACCTAAATCACCCAAACCTAATCTTTTTCGTAACTACTAGAGCGTGTTGACCTTTGCGGTACACTTTTTGTTCATTCCAAGTGAGTCTCAGGCAATAAACGAGGAGCGTAGTTTGGTTATTCCAAATTAGTAACGAGTGAAGCAGCATGAGACTCACTTGGAT
>JALUXV010000477.1 GCA_027013165.1 Alteromonadaceae bacterium | reverse complement strand
GCGATACGCACCCAGTCAGTGATGTTTTTCTGCTCTCGATGGCAGCTTCAGCAGCTTCCATTTCATCGAGTAAAGCGCGAGCGTGCTGGTAAAAAATTTGGCCAGTTTCGGTGACGTTAAATTGGCGAGAAGTCCGTTGAATAAGCTTGGTATCAAGTCGTTCCTCAAGTTTTGAGACATGTCGGCTCAAGCGAGATTTAGGCATATTTAACGCATTTGCAGCGGGTGTAAAACCACGCTTTTCTACTACGTGAACAAAGTAATAGTAGTCATTCAAATCTATCATTTTTTTCGCAGTTAACCATTCATCTCTTGCTTCATTGTTCCAAATATAGAACGTAGCTTTCGAAATTTCTATCTACTCATTGTTATCGTTCTATAGCTAGAATTATCTCAAACGTTAGCAAACAGAGTTAGCACTATGAATACAACACAAAACTTAGCTGTAGAGTTAGATGAAAAGCAAGCCTCAAAGGGAGCTGCTGCTTTGGTGAAGTCTGGGCAACCGTTCAGTGTTGCAGATGGCTTTCAAGCGCTCGCGTTCAGAGATAGCGACTTTAACGGAACTATGGATCCCTTAGTTATGGTGGATCATTACACGATGACCCAACCTACCTTTGGTCCGCACCCTCACGCCGGTATGTCTGCTGTTTCGATGATTTTTGAAGATAGCGAGGGGCGTTTTCATAACAGAGATTCACTAGGTAATGCGTTCGATATTATGCCTGGTGACCTTTATTGGTTAAAAGCGGGGGCCGGGGCCATTCACGACGAGTTTCCATTAGCTGGCTCAAAAATTCACGGACTCCAACTATTCGTAAATTTACCCGCTTCACTACAATTCAGTGTCCCTGATTCGCTTCATGTGAGCGCACAACATATGCCAGTGTTAACCGGTGAAGGCTCTCGCGTACGTATTGTTCTGGGTGAAAGCAATGGCATTAAAGGCGCACAATCCCCGGCATTGCCCATGACAATGTTAGATGGTTTTCTTGAGTCACACGCACGTTTCTCTCATGTACCAAATCAAGGCGAAAATGCTTGGCTGACCGTGGTAAGCGGAAAGCTAACAGTAAGCACAAAAGGTGTAAGTACAAACCTTAAAGCTGGGCAAGCAATCGCGTTATCAGAACTTCATTCTGAACACTTACCACAAATAACCTTAGACAATTCTGGTAGCGAGACCGTGCATTTCGTTTTAATTGCTGCCAAGCCCAATAATGAAGAGTACGTCCAAAAAGGGCCGTTTGTAATGAGTTCCTACACGGAAATTGCTCAAGCAGAGGCTGATTTCCGCACCGGAAAGTTCGGCAGCTTGGCCGACTAAAACTACCGCACAATAAACATTGAATTGGAGAAAATGATGAAAATTTTAGCTTTTGCAGCAAGTAACAGTCGTAAGTCTATTAACCAATCGCTAGTTAACTATGCGTCTTCGCTTTTACCTGAACATTCGGTAGAGCTTTTAAATATTAATGACTATGAAATGCCGATTTATAGCAGTGATCTTGAAGAAGCCCACGGTATTCCTTCAGCAGCAAATCGATTTATTGCAAAAATTGCTGAGGCTGATGCGTTATTGATTTCTTTTGCTGAGCATAACGGCAATTACACTGTGGCGTATAAAAATTTGTTCGATTGGGCATCCCGTGAGCGAATGGATGTATACCAGTCAAAACCCGTTGTTATGTTGTCTACGTCACCCGGCCCCGGTGGTGCCAGTAGTGTATTGAAGCTAGCCAGTGAATCCGCACATTTTTTTAAAGGCAACGTGACCGCTACGCTTTCTATTCCTAGTTTTTACGACAATTTTGACTTGGAAAAAGGAGAGCTAGTTAATGTTGAACTCGCAGTAAAATTGAAGAAGGCACTAGCAACACTGTAGGGAGTTTTTGCCCCGTACGCTCTGCAATGCTTCCTGCACGGTAAATCAATTAATTGCCGTCGAAACTCTTATACTTTTGCCAACACTTTTGAACGGAAAATTAAATGAAAAAATTACTGCTTTCTGTACTGGTTGTTGTAACTCTATCTGCAGGGTGGGGAGCGCTGCGCTTTACCGCGTTGGTGAATGGGTGGTTGTTAACACCCTGGGCAGAACAGCATGACAGCGAGGCGTTTTCTACTCGACTAAAACAAGAGGTGGAATCAGAGTATAAAGGGAATGCGGTTTATGCAGTGATTGAGCAAGGTAAGGTAGCGCATACCCATTTTGTATCAATGGGCAAGCCAGTGGATGAGCATTCCGTATTTGGTGTTGCCTCGGTGGGAAAATGGGTGACCGCCATGGCAGTGATGCGTTTGGTTGAGCAGGGGAAACTTGATTTAGATACGCCAGTGTCTCAATACATTACCCGTTGGCAGTTACCTGAAAGCGAGTTTGACAATAACTTGGTCACTTTGCGTCGGCTACTCAGTCACACGGCTGGAATAGAAGACGGCCTTGGTCACAATGGTTTTGCCCCAGACGAGGCTATACAACCCTTAACAGAGCACCTAACCCTTGCTGCCGATGCCGATCCGGGCGTACAGGCTAGAGTCGCAGTGACTAGAATGCCCGGCGAGTCATGGGATTACTCGGGTGGTAGCTACAACCTTATTCAGCTAATCATCGAAGAAGTCACCCAACAAGATTTTCAAACCGCGATACAAAGCCTATTGTTTGAACCTTTGGATTTAGAGAACACATACTTTCAGGTAAATCGCGACGACCCGGTGCTAGCCGAATATTTTGGTGAAGGTAAACAAACACGGATTTACCCCAACTACACATCACTTGCTGCAACGGGATTGTATTCCAACCTTAACGATATGCTCAAACTCGTGTTGGCTAACATTCCGAACACTTCGAATACGCAACACACCACGTCACTATTGAGTAACGACAGTTTAGCGCAAATGCGACAACCAGAAGCCTTTGTGGGTGGGCAACCCATTTGGGGAGCCGGTGTGATGTTATTTGCGCCCACAGACACTGGATTTATTGTGGGCCACGGCGGTAAGTCGCCCTACCTAAATGCCACTGTGCGCTTTAACCCACAAAATGGCGATGGTTTCATTATGTTCCAGACGGGTAACGATGAAGCTTTTGCGTCCAATATGGCCACTCAGTGGACGCTATGGAAAACAGGAAAGCCTGATATTTATCTAGTCAATAATCGTATGGACAGCGTTTTTCTGGATGTTCTTATTGGTGTCATGGTGATTATTTTAAGCGTGATTGTGTTTTGGCTATGGCGCAGAAAGTAGCGTGTTAATGGAGTGATTCGGTACAAATTCATCGTGTGTACGATGTGCACAAAAACTCAAACGCTGAGTCAATTATTCCTCTGTGTAGTTCGATAAATTGACCTTGTCTTAATTAACAGGGTGGGGGCAAGATGAAACGAAATGCAACTAACTATTTAGTCATTGGTGCAACCGGTAAAACGGGAGCGCGAGTTCACAGTAAACTAACGTCACTGGGATTTAATGTTAAAGGTGCAAGTCGCCAAGGTGAGGTACATTTCGATTGGCGCGCCCCCGAAACGTGGTCAGCTGCGCTAGTGGGAGTGGAGGTTGTTTATTTAACCTATTATCCTGACTTAGCTATCCCAGAGGCGCCAGACGATATCGCGAAGTTCTGTGCCCTTGCCAGAATCAAAGGGGTTAAACATATTACTTTGCTTTCTGGTCGTGGAGAGCCAGCTGCACAAGTGTGCGAGGACATCGTAAAAACGTCGGGTTTGAGTTGGACTATCGTCAGAGCAAGTTGGTTTAATCAGAATTTCAGTGAAGGTATGTTTCATGACTTTGTTCAAGCGGGAAGTATTGCTTTGCCCGTAGGAGCAGTTACCGAACCTTTCATCGATGTCGACGACATTTGCGATGTGGTTGTTGCCTCGTTACTTGATGTTAATCACAACGGCAAACTCTATGAAGTGACAGGGCCAGAGCTATTGAGCTTTGCCCAATTGGCGGAAATATTTACCGAGGTGCTCAAACGGCCAGTGGAGTTTGCACAAATTCCTCAGCAGGCATTTGTTCAGTCAATGGAAAGTCACGGTGTTGATCCAAAAGCCATCGACATGCTCACTTACTTGTTCACAGAAGTCCTCGATGGCAGAAATGAATACACTGTTGATGGCGTTCAGCAAGCTTTAGGTCGCCCAGCTAAAAGCTTTAAAACGTTTGTTATTGATAATATCCAGGCTTTCGATGGGGATAACAATGCATGAGTTAACCTTGCTTTCGGTGGTTGAAGCTCTGCTTCAACTTTCCATGATCATTATGGTAGGACTGTACTTTATTTTTAGTAATACCGTAATGGAAGTATTGTCGAAGCGCAACGACGGCGCTGCTATTATGATTGATATTAACGCGCAGATCTTAAATCCTGTGTTTCTGGGGTGTTTTGTGCTCTCAGGCGTTGCAGGGCTTTATTTCTTGGTGTTTCACTCAGGCTTTCAGTCCATGGCTGGCCTACTATTTTTCATCGGAACAACTCTAGTGACTATAGTGTTCAATGTGCCGTTGAATAATTTATTGCGGGATACACCTCAAACTGGGGTAGCTCGGGTGTGGGAGTCATACCTTAAGCGCTGGGGTAGTTGGAATCACGTGAGAACAACAAGTGCGGTATGTTCAGGCTTGTTACTTTCGTTGTAAGAGAAGTACTTTAAAAGCTACATAGGCGGCTTAACCAATGAGTTTTGATTACAAAAAACGCGTAAACACAAGCATTACCGACGAGCCAATCGGTAAGTTGTTGGACAGTTTGCGTATGGAAACTGCCTTTTTTACTCAGTCAACGTTGCGCTCTCCGTGGGCGCTTACCATGCCACCCATGGGAAATTGTATGATGTATCACATTGTACTTACGGGGAGTGCGGTTTTTCGTATCGATAATGAAGACACCACCCTCAATACCGGAGACTTTATATTGTTTCCCAAAGGAGAGGGGCATAACTTAAGTGACGGCCACTGTTTGTCGTTTACACCCTTGGAAGCATTGCCAATTAAGGCAATCACAGAACGTTATGAAACCTTAGATTACGGTGGTGATGGCGAATCTTCTAGTATGGTTTGCGGTGTACTTCGCTTTCAACATCCACTAGCAATCAAGCTACTGGGGATCCTACCATCTACCATTGTTATTCGTCGAAACAGTCAAGCAACGGAGAATCTGGTTGGTAATATCAGCCAATTGCTTAAATCCGAGGCTGTAAATATTGGTATTGGCTCTGAGGGCGTTATTGCCCGGTTGACCGATATACTAGTGATAACCGCCATGCGACAATACTTACTTGAACTCAATGATGAGAAAATGGGATGGCTTGGCGCATTAGAAGACGACCGCATTGGACAGGCCTTGAAGATTATTCACGAGACTCCGGAACATCATTGGTCTTTAGAAGAGCTAGCACTGAAAGTTGGCATGTCGAGAACTAGTTTTGCCCAGCAGTTTAAGCGCTTAGTGGGTAACACTCCTATGGAGTATCTGACCGAATGGAGAATGTCTTTGGCCTATTCAAAGTTGCAGTTATCCAAAGATTCCATACTAGCTATAGCACTAGATATTGGTTATCAGTCTGAAGCTGCTTTTTCACGCGCCTTTAAAAAGATGATTGGGCAAAGTCCAAACGAAATTAGAAAGGCGTATCACGCTTCTGCTTAATCCAATACAAAAGCGTACTAAGCAGCATACCTAAAGAGATAATCAGTATATGACTTGGCGTATTGACGGATGTGCTTTTAACTTCTGTAGTAAACTCTCCCAACGCCGTACCGTAGGTCGCAATAGCAGCGCTAGCTTGGTCTAACGCATCACTGTAAAACACCAGTTGACCATTGAACCTCAGTGTGTCGAAGCCAAAAATGTCTGTTGATGTTTCACCAAACAGACCAAAGCCTTCAAGCACAGATATACTGTTGCCAAAACGCTCGACAACCAAGCCACCGCTACCAGTAAGGTCAAAAAAGGTGTACTCGTGGAGCACACCACCATTAAGGGTATCAAAGGTGAAGGATTCAAAATTTAAAAATGAGGTGACTGATAATTGGCTTTGCCCGTTGTCAGTTATATCCGCTAAATTTACGTCAAATCGCAAATAGGTTTCAGCGCCGTATTCTTCGATACCTTCCGCCTCACCAAAGTACGTGAGGTGTTGCCCATAAAATTCAAAGCTGACTATGGCGGCTTTACAAATAGGGGCTGTTAGTAATAAAAGTCCTACAACGAAAATTGCGCTTTTTCTTATCATTTTTATTCTCCGACACTATGACGAACTGAACTTGACCACTGGCTTTGGTAGCACATTTACAATAAAAGGAACACTACATCATCACATCACCCTAGCAAGGGTTGGCGAAAATATAAACAAAATGCCGATAAATTTCTCTGTAATCATCGGCAGAACCCGTTGTTTTCAAAAGTATGACGTTATATTCAAATGATGTTGGTTCAGATATTACACTAATAGCCAGTGGTGAGATTGATGGTATTCGCCTTCAGCTAACGTACGAGGATCATGTATAAAGTGAAGTCATTTGAGGTGCAGGTGAAGATAGCAACGCTATTGAGCGTAGCCTTTTTGTATTGTGTGTCGCTTCACTCTGGTTGCAAACGAAGTGCAACTTACGCTGAAAAACATCGCTGATCCTCTGGCGTTTCTGGATACCATGGATACTTATTTAAAAGACATCAAGCAAAGCGGAGACTAAACTTGATACAGTTAATAGGTCTCCAGAATTGATAGCTTCGCTCGATAAAGTTGCTCAGTGCTATCGTCCCAAACACGTTCTAAGGCCATTTGGAATAGTTTTTCTGCTTCGCTAGGGCGGTTAAGTGCCATAGCTGCGCGAGCTTTACCGGCATAGCCAAAGTGTAAGTAAGGTGCTTTTTCAATGACGCGATTAAAAAAACGATAAGCCCGAGCATAATTGTCAGCATTAAACGCATCAGTTGCCACCTCGTACCAACGAAAAGGGCTAGGGTCATCTAGGGTGAGTAATTTATCTTCAAGTATTTTTGCCTCTTCAAGGCGGCCCTCAGAAATCAGCAATACGCGGTAATTGTGTATGATGTGAATGTCATTTTCGTCGATTTCCATTGCTAATTTATAAATGTTTTCAGCAATAGAGTGTTCGTTAAGATGGCGATAAATTACGGCAAGAGTATTTAAATTAGATATGTCTTCAGGAGCCAGTAAGTAAGCTTCATATATCCACCAACCAGCTTTCCCTATTTCGTTTTTCTGAAGCAACTCAGTGGCTATATTGCGGTAATACATACTGAGAAAACGGTTGTTAGACACTTTCTTACCTCGCCAATCGCCGCGAGAGGGAAAGTAGTCTACCTCTATGCTTGGACGTTCAAGATATACGGTACCCTCTTCGGGAACAAACGTAGGGTCGTAAATGCGCGTGGTAACATGAGTCGAAAGTGTTTCAAAGCCCCCCTCTTGGTTGAATATTGGAACGGACTGACTTTCTCGATAGCTTAATTCTAATCCTACTAAATTTGCATAGGCCGTAGTCAGTATTGCTAGGGTAATACAATTACCACCACCTATTTGTAGTGAAGATTGAGCACTTAATGTGTCACCAAGATAATTGAATTGTTCGAGTTGGTTTTCTAAAAATCGATACAGTCGCAAATTTGGTTTTATAGAAGCTGCTGCTGGGTCGTTGTAGTACGACAAAAATGAAGACCTGTGCTGTTCACTTAACGCTAAAATAGATTCAGTTGAGGGTATTGCAGGCTTTTCACCAAAAACGTCAGTAGACAGAATGCTTTCGAGCGCTATCACTATGCGCTGTTGTTCATTTTTATGCGGTGAAGAGGGAATAGTTGAAGTACAACCCATTAGGGCGCAGCACAGCAAAAATACTACATTTTTTGAATTCCGTATCATGAGCGTTTCTTATCACTGTTGTTGAAATTTTAGTTTCGTATCTTAACAGATGTATCTTACGCTGATTTTGTGTGTTTACTAACCTAAAGTATATGTGACGTATTATTTACATGTGATTAACTTCAATGTAGAGTTCTCATCATAGTCGTATGGCTATATACATAGTTTTTTACAGCGTGAATAGATAAACATCTCTAGGCTGTCAGCGTTTTTACGTGATTAGAGGAAGTAGTTTGTTATGAAAAAGAGTACTGTAGTCGCTGCCTTATTCAGTTCGCTTACATTGATATGTAGTATCGTCCTAGGGCCTAGTATTTCTGCATCAGAGAAGAAAACTGATGTTGCTTATGTAGAAAGCTCATCGTTGGAAAATACTTTTGTTGAGTAACTCGCTATTCATCTATTGAAGCTAAAACTATTAGCTTCAATAGCACTCTGATTTCGTACCCAAAACTTCATTCGTCTAGTTTTCTTTGCTAGTACTTTGTAATAACGTTGTTAATATTGCCTTTAAAAGGAGCAGGTAATAATGACAACAAACACCGCAACCCTCTACACACCATTTATCTTTTGTCTTCTGATAGTTTTGTCTCCAATCACTGGTGCAGTGGTCATTGACTCTAGAAATTGGATGCAAGTCTCTGAAACTACAAATTTAAGTTATAACCAAGTGTCTACGGTTTGTAGTGCAAGCACTGGTGTATGTAATGGCTCAGTCAATGGTATAGATCT
>JALUXV010000476.1 GCA_027013165.1 Alteromonadaceae bacterium | reverse complement strand
TTGTCATCCAAAGTGCGACCACTTGCCTTGCGCGGTTTTAAACTGTGGTCCCCATCTATCATAAATTCACAATTGACCGCAGACGACAGTGAGTAACCTAGCACTTCAGTTTGGGTACCAAAAGTATCTCGCTCTCCTTGCACTATTAACGTGGGCACCTCAAGGGCTTCCAAATGTGCAACCCGAAGCTTTTCAGGTTTTCCAGACGGATGAAACGGATAACCAAAAACGATAACTCCCCTCACTGAGAATGCATTTGACGTCGTTTGGTATTGTTCTGCCAACAAGGTTGCCATTCTACCTCCCATTGACTTCCCCCCAATAAAGAGTGGCAAATCGTCCTTCTCTTTTGTAATGTGATTTAACAGGGCATCGAAATGGTCAGTAAGCTTTTGCTGTTTGTCTGGCGGACGGCGCTTTCCCGTCTCATTCATCGTTTGCATGTAGGGGAAGTTAAACAGCACGACTTCAATGCCCTTATTTGCCAACATAGTGGCCATTTGTTGCATGAAGTCGTGGTGCATACCAGCCCCTGCACCATGAGCAAATACAAACCTTGCTTTTGGGTTAAGGGCTGAGAATATCTGTGTATCAAACATCGTCTTGTTCTTCTTCAACTAACGCCAAGATCCAATCGCGGAAGGCGGCAATTTTACCTAGCTCTGCTTGAGACTCGTCGCACACTACATAAAACGCCTCTCTACTTTCTAGTTTCTCTTCAAAGGGCATAATAAGGCGCCCAGCTTCTATTTCAGGTCGAGCTAGTACGGTATTTCCTAAAGCAATACCTTGTCCAAGGGCCGCCGCTTGTAATACCAACATGGAATGACTAAACACTGGGCCTTGATTCACATTAACGCCCGGCACGTCAATTTGCTTTAACCAATTTTTCCAAGCAGCTCGGGTTTCATCATGCAGTAGCACATGGTGCTTCAAGTCAGTTAAATCGTTTAGAGGTTTAGGACCATTAAATAAGCTTGGTGAACATAGCGGGGTAAGAAACTCTCGATGAAGCTTGTCTGCTTGCACGCCACTCCAGCGACCTTTGCCGTAATAAATGGCCACATCGATATCGTCTTCTAAAAAACCTTCGTCAAAATCTACCGCTTTTATCCGCACATCAATATCTGGATGAATCGCCGAAAAGCTGTTGATTCGAGGAACCAACCAAATACTGGCAAAACTTGGTGGCATAGCCACTGTGATCGCCCCTTTGCTCCCTCTAGCAACTAGGCGCTCGGTTGCTTCTTGCAGGTGCTTAAAAATATCTTTGAGCTCGAGAAAATACGACTGGCCTTCTTCGGTTAACAGTAAAGTACGGTTGCGCCGAAGGAACAACTTCATTGATAAGTATTCCTCAAGTGCTTTAATTTGATGGCTAACGGCAGCTTGAGTAACAAACAGTTCGTCGGCGGCCTTGGTAAAACTTAAATGGCGAGCCGCGGCTTCAAACGCTTTCAGCGCATTGAGAGGGGGTAAACGTCGCTGCATGACTTTATTTTCTCTTGTTACATCAGCATGACATTAGCATAAGTTTTTCTAATGACAAGCCATACTTTAATTCGTTTTATTTTTAACCAACAACTATCTAATATTCATTCCGAAAGAAAAATCTCATTAAAAATCAGATTTTTACAACCCATTAACGTTAATGAATTTAACATTACCGTTAACAATTTATATTAATTTAATTAGGTGTGAATATGAAAAAATTACGTTTACTTGGTTTATCTCTTTTAGCCTGCTTTAGCATAACCGCTCAGGCAGTTGAACAACCTCAGCCCGTTGAACTTCAAGCGTTAGTAATTGAAGCAATTTCTAGCATTAACCTACAGGAAATTTTGCCTGTTAATGACGCACACATTTCAGTACAGCAACAGTCAAAAGATTCTTTGTTGGAAGCGTCTTCTCAAGTGCTACCAAAGCGCCTTGTAGCAATGAACTTCGAAGAGGCGCCAGTTAACGCTGAATAAACTCAGATCACACCTGGTTGTTGGCCGATACAATGAACACTAATTCATTGTATCGGTACAAACCTCTCACTAAGTATTACTGGTATCTAACGGATCGAAAGACTTAACAAGGTCATCAAGGGCTTTCATTTGTTCTAGATAAGGTTCCAATTTTGCTAAAGGCAAAGCACAGGGCCCATCACATTTCGCTTCATCTGGATTCGGATGTGCTTCTATAAACAGTCCACCAAGGCCTAATGCCATACCACTTCTAGCCAATTGCGCAGCTTGAGCTCGACGCCCGTCGGCAGATGTAGCTCTACCTCCTGGCATTTGCAATGCGTGTGTAGCATCAAAAATGACCGGCGCGTAAGACTTCATTGCATCCATACCCAACATGTCAACAATAAGGTTATTGTACCCAAAACAGCTGCCACGCTCACAAAGGATAATATTGTCGTTACCCGCTTCACTAAACTTACCGATAATATGACGCATCTCGTGAGGCGCTAGAAACTGTGGTTTTTTAACGTTAATCACATTACCCGTTTTCGCCATGGCGACTACCAAGTCAGTCTGACGCGCCAAAAACGCTGGTAACTGAATCACGTCTACGACTTCTGCAACAGGAGCCGCTTGGTGTGGTTCGTGAACATCGGTAATTAGTGGTACGTTAAAAGTATTTTTAATTTCTTCAAAAATCTTTAAGCCTTCATCCATACCTGGACCGCGATACGAAGTGACTGAAGAACGGTTAGCCTTGTCGAAAGACGCCTTAAATACATAGGGAATGTTAAGTGCTTCGGTAACCTTGACGTAGTGTTCGGCGATCCTCATTGCAAGATCCCGTGATTCTAATACGTTCATTCCACCAAAGAGTACAAACGGAAGGTGATTGGCAACCTCGATGTTACCAACCTGAATTACTTGATTTGAAACTGACATAGATAATTTTCTGTGTTGTGTCATCGTCGTGCACTATTGCACGACGACTAAATTATGAAATAAAGGGGACTTGTTTAAGAATAGCGATTTTGGCGGTAACCCCCAATACAGCTAGCGCGCCAGCGAAGCACAGCCATTTCCCCATTTTCGTAGACGCTTTTTTAAGTGCGAACAACCCCAAGATAATATAAGCAATAACACCCAATAATTTTACGGTTACCCAAGTAGTAACCAATGGATATTGGGAAAGGATAACGCAAAGTGTGATTGCACTAACGAGTAGAATCGTATCGATAACGTGGGGAAGAATCTTCGCCCACTTCTTTTGCAAAATATCCGCATTAAACTGAGACCACACAAATCGAGTGATGAAAAGCAGAATGCTAAGGGCTACGGCTGTTAAATGGATATGTTTAGCCATCATGTACATAGGTTAATACACCTTATTGATTTTATTATTGAATTAATCTTTGTTTGGCTCGTCGGGATACGCATCTTGAATCGCCATAAACTTATCCACATTGGCAAGCAGATAGTCGACTAGTTTCGGGTCAAAATGTTTGCCTTTTTCTTGCTCAAGAATTTCCATAACTGCGTCAACTGGCCACGCATCTTTATAGGGCCGAACATTCAGCAAAGCATCAAACGCATCTAACAGGGTTGCAATTCGGCTTTCTAACAGAATATCGCTACCCGCAATTTTATCAGGGTACCCTTCACCATCCCAGCGCTCGTGGTGTTGTTTGGCCAAAGTTGCAGCGAGTTGTACCGTTGGGCGAGAGGAATCTTTTAAAATTTGGTAGCCAAATTCAGCATGTTGCCGAATGGCGAAAATCTCATCTTCGGTAAGGGGTTCTGTCTTACGCAATATTGAGCGCGGTACCTTAGAGTTGCCAACGTCATGCAACGGAATTGCTAATTTAAGGGTTCTATTAGCTCTATCGCTTAGCCCTATGCCTTGCCCCATCAGATGCGCCATATGCGCTAACCTAAGTAAATGTCTGCTACCAGGATCATCGTGCTCTAGCGCTTTACCCAAACGTTCAATAATTTCTCGTTGGGTTTCTTCTATTTCAATGGTTTTTAACACGTTATCGAAAGCAAGCTGAACACTGTTAGAAAAACGCCGTACCAAGTGTTTATCACTCTCACCTATGCGACGAGGTAAGCCAGAAAGGTAAAGTAGCGAGCCTTGTTGTGATTGACTGTTACAGTATGCAACCACGTGATCTTCAGCATACACAATTTCTTTCTTAGTCATTGCCTCGAGACACAACGCGTATTCTTCCGAAGATACCGCGTTTTTAAGAGCTACCCCTTCTTTATTCGCATATTCCCCGTTACCCGCGAACACGTAAAGCTCTCCAGCCACTTTACCTATCATAGGGTTGGGTGAAGCGTCAGGAGTAACTGCAACGGCGGTAGTGATATAAGCAGCGTCTTTAGAGCAGCCCAAAATAGAGGAAAGCTGTTGAATAATGCCCTGCATAAACTTTTCAAGCGAGCTTGATGAAAACAAATCCACCGACGCATCAATTATCTTTTCAAGCCCCGCTCGGTTTTCTTCAATCACGATAATGTCGCGATAGGATCTTAATGCGGCGATAATTACGGTAAAAAGCTTCTGTGCGGTGAGTTCAGTTTTTGATTTGTAGTCATTAATGTCGTAATTGACAATGACATCTCGCTCTGGCGCTTGTCCAGGTTGACCAGTTCGAAGAATAATTCGAGTAAAGTGGTTATCTAAGTCATTACGTACATATTCTGCGACTTTTAAGCCCGCATCATCGGTTTCCATCACCACGTCTAGTAGAACAACGGCAATGTCTTTGTGGTTGCGAAACATTTCTCTTGCTTCGTCACCGTTGTAGGCACTGATAAATTCCAGCGATTTGCCATTAAGTTCAAAATCACTGAGTGCTAGCTTAGTGACAACATGAACCTCAGGTTCATCGTCAACAATTAGGATTTTCCAGCGGCCGAGGTCTTCCTCGACAATATCATCATCATCGTCGGCAAAAAATAAATCATCATCCATTACAACATCCTATGTGGTTTTGAAGTGCTAACATACCAATGAGCCTTAACAATTACAGTACTTTTTTTAAACATACTAGGTCAATTTTTCCAATAACCCAATGTTACTCTGTCTAATCCACTGTAATCTTGCACTGTTTTCACTGCTGAAAAGCCTCGTTGCACAAGCAAATTTCGTACGGCTTGCCCCTGCTCAAAACCATGCTCGAAGAGCAAAGCACCAGCATCACAAAGAAAAGATGGTGCTAAATGAATGATATGCCGGATATCCTCTAACCCATCCTCGCCTGATGTAAGTGCACTATCGGGTTCAAACCTAACGTCCCCTTGTTGCAAATAAGGACTGTTCGTTTCTACATATGGGGGATTACTTACGATTAGATTAAACTTCCCTGCTTCTACGCTACTAAACCAATCACTTTGCTTGAAAGATGCATTGTTAATTTTGTTTAATGTCGCGTTATGTGTCGCTAACTCCACGGCATCAGCTATAAAGTCCACGCCCAGTACATTTGATTTTGGCAATTCACTGGCCAATGCCAAAGCTATAGCGCCGGTACCAGTGCCCAAATCACAAATGTCTATTGCTTCATTTTGAAAGCCTGACGCGCAAGCGAGGGCTTGCTCTACTAATACTTCTGTGTCAGGCCTTGGAATTAAGGTGGCGGGTGATGTTTTTAATGTTAGCGTCCAAAAGTCGCGAATGCCCGTTATATAAGCAATGGGCTTTCCTTTTGCCCGTTGCTTGACACAATCGGTAAAAACAGACCGTTGAGTATCGTTCAACTCGAACTCCGGCCAAGTAAAAAGAAAGCTGGTAGGTTTGTCCAATGCATGACAAAGCAATACCTTGGCATCTACATCACTTGAGGTAGATGCCTTTAATTGCGACTTCGCCCATGCTATTGCATCGTCTATTCTCATTGAAGCAAGCGTTATTCGTCTGAAAGCGACGCCAGCAAATCCGCTTGGTGCTCTTGCAAAATAGGATCAACAAGTTGCTTTAAGTCGCCTTCAACCACTTCATCTAAACGATAAATAGTAAGATTAATTCTATGATCTGTTACTCGCCCTTGCGGGAAATTATAGGTGCGAATACGCTCTGAACGATCGCCGCTACCTACAAGGTTTCGACGGGTAGACGCTTCTTCTGCGGCGCGTTTTTCTTCTTCAATTTGATTCAATCGAGCTTGCAGTACCGACATAGCTTTAGCGCGGTTTTTATGCTGAGACCGTTCGTCTTGACACTCAACCACTACGCCAGTTGGTAAGTGGGTTAATCGAATTGCAGAGTCAGTTTTGTTAACGTGCTGACCACCAGCGCCCGACGCCCTAAAGGTATCAACGCGCAAATCGGCAGGGTTGATCTCAATGGCTTCTGATTCCGGAATTTCAGGCAGCACAGCAACAGTACATGCTGATGTATGAATTCGACCCTGTGATTCCGTTTCAGGCACACGTTGAACACGGTGACCACCAGATTCAAACTTCATTACACCGTACACGCCCTCACCACTTAGATTAGCGATAACTTCTTTATAACCGCCATGCTCACCTTCGTTAGCACTCACTAACTCAACACGCCAGCCTCGTGTTTCTGCGTAGCGACTGTACATGCGGAACAAATCACCAGCAAAAATAGCCGCCTCATCACCACCTGCCCCTGCGCGTATTTCAAGGAAGCAATTGTGATCGTCATTCGGGTCGCGAGGCAATAACAAGACTTGCAATTCGGTTTCTAAACGCTCTATATCAGCCTTAGCGACCTTCAACTCTTCTTGCGCCATTTCACGCATTTCAGCGTCATCTTCTTCAAGCATTTCTAGCGCAGAAGACAAATTTTCTTGCGCTTGTTGGTAGGCGTTGAACCCTGCTACAACACTTTCTAGCTGGCTAAATTCCTTAGACAACGCGCGAAATTTGTCTTGATTACCAATCACGTCGGGGTCACCCAGTAGTGCTTGAACTTCCTCAAAGCGCTCTACTAAGTGTTCTAGTTTTCTTACAACCGACTCTTTCATAATGTGTGTATTTACCTTATTTTTTCGTATCGACGGGGCTACCAGACAGCGCCAGTGCTTGTCCCAACCATCGGCTTATATGCGGCTCGTCGTGTTTAGCAGCCTCTTTTAACGCTAATGTTGTGGGGTGCAACAATGCGTTAGTGAGCTTGTACGCCATTTCATTCACAACTTCTTCAGCGGATTTTCCTTCCGCGAGCTGCGCTATTGCACGCTCAACAAGTTCGTCTCGTTGTTGCGTACCTTTCACCCTGTATTCTTTCACTAAATCGATGGATTGCAGTGAATGCTTCCAAGTAAAAAATTCATTTGCTTGATGTTCAATGAGCTTTTCAGCGTCTTGTGCTGCTTGCTCTCTGTTTTGAATATTTTGCTCTACGATATGTTGCAAGTCGTCAACGGTATACAAATAAGCATCGCCTAACTCATTCACTTCCGCCTCAATGTCTCGTGGCACTGCAAGGTCTACCAAAAACATAGGAACATTACGGCGCTTTTTCAACGCTTGTTCCACCATGCCTTTACCAATAAGGGGCAACTGACTAGCGGTAGAACTGATAACAATGTCGAATTCGTGCAAATGTTCTGGAACTTGCGCCAAAGTAAAAACACTAGCATTTAGGCTAACCGCTAGCTCTTCGGCCCGTGACACGGTTCTATTTGCGACAGCGAGCCGCCCAACCCCTTGCTCTTTCAAATGCTGAGCAACAAGCTCGATAGTTTCACCTGCGCCAACCAGAAGCACTGAACGTTTAGGCAGTTCAGCAAAAATATGTTTAGCCAATTGCACAGCAGCATAGGCAACACTGACCGCATTGGCGCCAATATCAGTCTCGCTTCTTACACGCTTCGCCACTGAAAAAGTGCACTGAAATAGCTTTTCAAATTCACTATTAATTACACCAGAGTGTTTGGCATCACCATAAGCCTGTTTAACCTGACCGAGTATTTGTGGCTCACCCAGAATAAGCGAGTCTAGACCACTTGCCACACGCATTAAGTGCTTTACCGCGTCGTCTTTTTGCAACACGTAGCTATTATCGCAAATAGCGTTTTTATCTAGCTGATGAAAACTTGCCAGCCATTCTATCAGCGCATCACCACTATTGTCGGGAGCACTCACATACAATTCAGTACGATTACAGGTAGATACAATCACTGACGATTCAACCCATGGCAACTTTTTCATAGATGCCAGTGCTTCCACCAATAAGTCAGGTGTAAAAGCCACTTTTTCTCGCAAGGCGACAGGGGCAGTTTTATGATTGATACCTAGGGTGAGTAGCGTCATTGATTCATATGGTTACTTCGTAGGGGCGGCATTGTACGAAAAAGCCAAAATGATTGAAAGTATCGACTGTTATGTGTTCCCATATCTCATCGACTTTATTCAAAATGGGCGTACATGCTTAGAATTGTCACTGTTATCCTTTTTATAAGTATATTTTCTGTAGGCTGTGCAAACCGAAAAACAGGGCCAGAGCACCCTATAAATCTGAATTCTCAGTTACAACGTGCCGCTGACATTTCCGCGTGGTCACTGCGTGGAAAAATGGCCTTCATTAGCCCTGAATCGTCACTCAGTGCAAGCGTTAATTGGAATACCGATCAACTTGATTTCAATTTTCGATTAACCAACTTATTGGGAATAACCCTAGTTAATTTGTCATTTGATGGCAATCAGGCAGTGTTAAAAGCTGACGGTGAAACCTATGA
>JALUXV010000475.1 GCA_027013165.1 Alteromonadaceae bacterium | reverse complement strand
ACGCTGCAATTACAATAGGTGGTCAGTCTGGCAACTTCGAACTGAACGTCATGCTTCCTATGATTGCTCATAACCTTGTCTCTAGCATCACACTGATGGCAAATAGTGCAAGAATACTCGCAGATAGCGCAATTGCTGGATTTACCGTTAACAAAGCTAATCTTGAGAAAGCACTGGATAAGAATCCGATCTTGGTAACGGCATTAAATCCCATTATTGGATACGCACGTGCGGCTGAAATAGCCAAACAAGCTTACGCTGATGGTATGCCAATTATTGATGTGGCTGAAGCAATGACCGATATACCGCGAGAAGAGCTTAGTAAACTCTTGGATCCAAGAAAATTAACTGGCGAATAAAAGGTTCACAAAGAGAGTGCATTTATTTGTACTCTCAGTGGGTTATGCTTCCTCTTGAGTAATTTCGTCTAAACTCAATGAAAAGCTGGGTACATACTGAGTTAAAAAGTAGTCCACTTCATCTGAGTGGTAGTCTTTCAATTGAGCATCTAAGCGCTTTTTAGCCAATTTAAATTCTTGATTACCTGCGGCTAATTCTTCCAACGTTTTTAGGTAGGCACACAGTACATCCGCAGCCTTAACAATGAATGCTTCTTCTGGCGAATGGTGATGACCATCAATCAAACGAGCATAATCGTCTTTAAAGGCCTCTGGCGCCATTTCAATCAAACGGTTTTCAGCAATTTTTTCAATTTTCTTGTATTCGTCTTTTATTGCTGGATTAAAGTATTTTACTGGGGTAGGTAAATCACCAGTGAGTACTTCAGATACGTCGTGAAACAGCGCAATCGTCGCTATTCGCTCTGGGCTTAAGGTTCCGCCGAAAAAACGATTTTTTATCAATGCTAAGGCGTGTGCCACCATGGCTACTTGCAAACTGTGTTCTTGAACGTTTTCGGTGCGTACGTTGTGCATCAAAGGCCAGCGATTGATGAGTTTCATTCTGGCCAAGTGCGCAAAAAAATGACTTTTATCTGACACGGTTACGGCGCTTGTTGATAGTGTTTAAAGAAGTTGCCTATGCGATCCATAGCAGGCACTAGAATATCGCTATGAGGAAGAAATACTAACCTAAAATATACGCCGTCCTGCAAGTTAAACGCACGTCCATGTACCAACAGTATTTTTTCCGAACTCAGTAGGTCTAGTACCATTTGTTCGTCATTTTTAATATTGAATTTTTTCTCGTCCACTCGGGCAAAACAATACATGGCACCTTTGGGTTTAACACAATGAATGCCGTCAATACTGTTGAGCATATCTGATGCAACATCGCGCTGTACGCGTAAGCGGCCCTCTGCGTGAATTAGGTCGTTGATGCTTTGGTATCCACCAAGTGCTGTTTGAATAGCACTTTGGCAAGGCACGTTGGCGCACATACGCATAGACGACAACATGTTAAGGCCTTCAATATAGCCTTTGGCTATGCGCTTATTACCGCTAACCACTAACCATCCAGCGCGAAAACCCGCAACGCGGTAATTTTTAGACAGTCCGCTGAACGTTACAAAGAATACGTCATCGGCTAGCGACGCAATACAAGTGTGCTTTGCATCGTCGTATAGGATCTTGTCGTATATTTCATCACTGAACACTACTAGGTTATGTTCTCTCGCAAGCTCGACAACTTCTTGCAGTAGCGCTTTGTCGTAAACCGCACCCGTCGGATTGTTCGGGTTAATCAGCACGATAGCGCGTGTTTTGCTAGTGATTTTACTTTTGATATCTGCAATGTCAGGGAACCAACCAGCCTGCTCATCACAACGATAGTGTACGGGGGAGCCAGAAGATAAACTTACCGCCGCTGTCCAAAGAGGATAATCAGGGCTTGGCAACAGTACTTCATCGCCTTGGTTTAGCAAGGCTTGCATGGCCATCATGATAAGTTCGCTAACACCGTTGCCAATGAACACATCGTCTACTCGAATGCCTTTGATGTTCATTTGTTGGTAATACTGCATTACCGCAACCCGGGCTGCATAAATACCGGTAGAGTCTGAGTAACCTTGTGACGTAGGCAAGTTGTGGATCACGTCTTTTAAAATATCGTCTGGGGCTTCAAAGCCAAACGGGGCAGGGTTTCCTATATTCAACTTAAGAATACGGTGGCCTTCGTCCTCCATCTTTTTTGCCTGTGCGGCGATGGGGCCTCGAATGTCGTAACAGACGTTATCTAATTTGTGTGAGCGTGATACAGAGTTCATGGTGTTTTTGGTTGATTTGCTTACCCCGAGAGTAACGTAATGTTAACACTGTTGCGATGCTATTTTCGTCGATTTTTAATAAAAAAGCAGATGATCGACCATAAATTGTACGACCTCGATTTAAATCTTTGTATAAAGGCGAATTTTGCTAGTGTATGACACGTTTTGAAACATACTTTTGTGTGGGATTTGGGTAAAAAAGCGCCATACTAAAATCTGAACAGTACATTTTGGAGGTGGAATATGCCTGCGCCGCTTATTTGGTTGGGTTTAGGGTTAGCAGCTACCTATGCGGGGACTCAATACGCTCGACAGCAGCAGATTGACAGTGGTGACCTACGCCATTTTCCTGGTGATTCTTCCATAAAAGTAAAGCCAAAGAACGGCTCAATCGTATGTTGTGGTATATACGAAGTATTTCAACACACAGGTATTTGGGTGGATGACAGTATCATCGAGCTACGAGGGAATGGGCTTGTACGCAGTGTTTCGCCCGCTCGCTTCTTATCTGATAGATCAGGTGCGAGGGTTTATGTTGCTTGTGATGATAACTACGCTCCTTTATGTACAGACCACATTGCTGAACGTGCACTAGAGAACGTATTCACTTACCTAGATTACGATGTCATCAAAAATAACTGCAACCGCTTTACGCATTATTGTTTGACTGGCCAATGGGCTGACATCACACGGTTTGCAGAGCTTAATCAAGCTATTCGACAACACTATCAATCTTCGATTTCGTGGCAACCTATAACCATTTGAGTCACCGACACTGAAGCTGTTCTCCACCAATGTAAACACAGTGTGCCGTTGAAATTACAAGGTTTTATATCTGCGCCATTCATACAGGCCTTTGCACCATTTCCATGGCATTACATTTTATTGCCTGTTTTTGTGTTAAAAATTTGTGAACTTATAATTCTCTGCCTATCGTATTAATAGTGCTTCAAGAAATGACAGCACACGACAACGCTATAGGATCGACGAGTAGAGGTAACCTATTTATGTCTCATAAGTTCGAAGAAACCCCACAAAATGCAATAACGCAGAGCGGTATAGCCAGAGTTATACCATGTAAAGAATTAGACTTAGGCGACCCGATAAAGTGGTTGTCACTTGGCCTTAGAGATGCGTTAAGAACGCCCGGTCTCACTTTGTTTTATGGATTGCTTTTTGCTGTTATTCCCTGGGCAATAGTGGCATTAGTGAGAATGACTCAATGGCATTTGATTATTCTACCTGCCATAGTTTGCTTCATGTTGATCGGTCCGTTCCTTGCGGCGGGCTTATACGATACAAGTTGGGAGTTAGAAAAAGGCCACAAACCTAGCTTATGGCATTCCCTAAAAGCCATGAAGAGAAATGCGGTAAACGAGTGGGGGTTTGGCATACTACTCATGGTATTGATGATATTTTGGTTACGTGTGGCATCTCTCATTCACGCCTTATACCCATCAAATATCGAAACTACCCTTGAATCCCTTATGCCCTTCTTAGTACTCGGTACTATTGTAGGCGCAGTGTTTACTGTTGGAATGTTGTTCATTACCGCTTTTACTCAGCCTATTTTGATGGAGCGAAAGGTCGACTTGGGTACAGCCGTATTAACGAGTGTAAATGCCGTATGGGTAAACAAAGTCCCTATGATGATTTGGGGCGCAATTATTTTTACAGCCGTTGCTATTGGGTTTGTTACTGGCTTCGTGGGTTTTATCGTACTAATGCCTTTAATTGGGTATGCCTCGTGGCATGCTTATATTGATACCATAGAGACAAAAGTTGCTAGAAAATACGAGTGATTTTTGAAATAAAATTACAGAATGGCGTGTTTTTAACATCGTGAAATATGTTTAAAACACGTTATTTTGTAAAAATTACGAAAATTCCGTATTTTTATTACAGTTTTTTCGTCTTTTTATTAGAGTTTTTAAACTAAAAATGGATATGTATATATTTATTGGGTATATGTGTATTTTGAATTCTTTTATTTTTCAGTGGTTTAAGCTTGGTTAACGGTTGTAACATTAAACTTTACTATAGGTTTACCGAGTAGATACAAACTTTCAACAGAAATGCTTTCAATTTTCAGGCTTAATTAAATGGCGTTGAGGGAAACATCAAAACCCAAATCGCTAAAACGAGTTTGCCAAAATTTAGAGGATTTAATTATGAAAGTATTAAAAGTATTATCTGCTGCTGCAACATTGTTCTTTGCTGTTAGCGCTTCAGCTGCTGATTCTTCAAAAGACCTTCGCTTTACAGGTGACACCCAGTTTTCTGGTTTCTGCAAAGCAATCGTTCTAGACGACGTACGTGTACTACGCTCTAGCCTAGCGCGCAATGTTGGTCGTATCGGTGGAAGCCAACGTGAAGTTCTTCGCCTAGTAACTGCGGAAGATGGTTTGACATGTAACGGCGTTAGTCTTATTGAATTTTCAGTTGAGCGTGATGCGAACTCAGTACATGAATTCCTAGTTTCACGCAGCTAATCATGGTTTGCACAAGCACGCGGGTGAACTCGTTATAAACTAACGAACCACCCGCTGCGAAATGCGCTTTATTCCCTTCCTATACTCTTACCCATCTAGACACTCTCGCTTTGCTGTTCTGTATCATACGCTGAGTGTGATAACGCGCTTTAAGCAGCAATACATATGCCAGTGGAACCAAATACAAGCTGGTTAGCGTAGAAAATACCAGACCACCAATAATAGCAATCGCCATTGGTGAATAAGGTGGGCCGTCACCGCCGATACGTGTTGTACCCATAGCTAAGGGCACAAGCCCAAGCACTGTTGTGGCTACCGTCATGAGTATGGGGCGAATGCGAGTGGAAGCTCCCAGCAAAACCGCGTCGTATAAGCTCATACCTTGCTCAACGAGTTGATTTATTCGATCTACTAGTACAATTCCGTTATTTACCACAATACCCATTAATATGAGCATGCCGATCA
The DNA here is from genome assembly GCA_027013165.1 of Alteromonadaceae bacterium. GTDB lineage: Bacteria > Pseudomonadota > Gammaproteobacteria > Enterobacterales > Alteromonadaceae > Alteromonas. The sequence continues at coordinate 2,116 of JALUXV010000475.1, read as the reverse complement.
TGCCCATGACTGACATTGGCGTGCCAGTCACCATAAAGGCCCAAAAAACACCGGTAAATGAGAACAATAGTGACGTAATCACTGACGTGGGCAGCACAAGGGATTCAAATAATGCGGCCATCACAACGTAGATCATACAAATGGCGAGCAACATGTTCATTTGCATTACTGCTGCTGCTTCGTCTTGACGTCTGAACCCGCCGTCTAATGTCCACTCATAGCCTGTGGGCAGATTTACATGAGCCATGGCTTGTTCAATGCGCTCTCGCGCTTGATCCATAGTTGTGTTGTCACCTAAATTAGCGCCAATGGTAAGCGAAGTTTGTCGGTAACTACGATTAATCTGAGACAACTGTGGCTTAATCGTAAAAGTAGCAATTGAAGACAGTGGAATTGATTGTCCTTGTAAGAAGGAAACACTCACATTCTTAAGTTCAGACAAAGACTGCTGTACGTCGCTACCGAACTTTAATTGAACATTAACTTCGCCTGCATCACCATATCGGAAAGTACGTAAATTAGTGCCTCTGAGTGCCGTACCTACTAGACGTGCGACATCCCCAACATTGACACCTAATCTATTTGCCTTTTCACGATCAATCCGTATTTGTACTTCATCTCGTTGAGAGCCCGTATCCGCTTTCACATCCTCAAGCCCCTCAAGGTTTGAAAGAATGGGGGTTAGATTGTCTGCGAGTTCTAATAGCTTATCTGAGGATTCACCTAATAGAGTCACACGTACACCACCCCCATTCCCGCTACTCCATTCAAAAGAAGGGCGTGCACGCACAAATGCAGGCATGTTTTCACGAATATCTTCTTTGATTGAGGCTACGGTTACCGGTAAGTCTTCGTTTAGCGTAATACCGCTCACCGCATGACCTGGTGTGAAATAGGTGTATACCTGTTTAATGTGAAAACGTTCCTGGTTTTCATACAAGTAGGCTTCCATGATATCGACAGTTTTTTCAACTTCATTCAAGGTGTAATTTTGGGTGATGTGATAGTTCATCCAAATTCTTTCTTGATTGTCATTGCCCTCATCATCAGAAGACACTACACCAATCGGAATCGCGGTAGAGGCGAGAATGAATACGGCAATAAGTGACGTCTTGCCCTGGTTTTTCATAGACCAAGCTAACGTTCTTTCATAAAAGTCCATATAGAAGGGCTTTTTAGCTTCTGTTTCTTCAGGAATCGCAATTTTAGTCGTCAGTAGTGGTATCAGCGTTTTTGCGATAAATAGCGAAGCGAACAAGGAAATACAAATGGCGATTGCCACGTGTTCTAAAAACACGGTAACGTCAATTTTTACCCCTACAATATTGGGTAGGAATACGATTGCTGTTGTTGCAGTTCCTGCAATTACAGCCAGACTTACATTGTTCACGCCTTTTTGGGTAGCGATAGGTATATCACTGCTGTTGCGACGCTCCTGAAATACACTTTCCGTAATAACCACAGCGTTATCAACTAGCATTCCCACCGCGAGCATAAGTCCCATTAACGACAAAATGTTCAAGGTGTATCCCAACAAGTACATAACACCAAGGGTAATACAGATAGAGAAGGGGACCGATAACACAACAATCAATGTGGTGGAGAGTTGTCTTAGAAACAGGTACAAGACTACAATTGAAAGTAGAGCACCAATCAGACCTGCATTTAGTAAATCAGATAGTGAAGACGTTACACTTTTCGCTGTGTCGTCCATAATGAAAAGGTTAATACCGTTGAATGCCGGATCGGTTTTCGCTTCTTCTATGACTGTCATTACACGGTCAGATACCTCAACCAAGTTACTGCCTGATTCTCGAAAGATGTTGAATCCCACAGCAAAGGTACGATCTAAATGGCGGCCTTCACCTCTTTCAGGAAGCTCGTAACTGACGGTAGCAATATCACTCAACACCACATTATTGCTAACCCACATATCTTCAAAGTCACGAATGTCACCAAATTCACCTTGAGGGTTAACTAGGATCTTCTCGTTGTCGTCATACATATAGCCGGCAGTCATCGAGAAGTTTGCGCTTTGTAGTGTTTCGGATAGTCGTGTGGCATCAATTTGATAAGCTGCCATCTTTTTAGGGTCTAAGCGTATGGTGATCTGACG
>JALUXV010000474.1 GCA_027013165.1 Alteromonadaceae bacterium | reverse complement strand
ACTAAAGCCCGCAACTAGACGAACCACTTCGTCACTACGACCATTTTGTATGGCCGTTTCCAAATACTGTAACGCTGACGCAAAATTCTCGTTAGACGCTTCAATAATACCCTTATACGTATTCAGTAATGGGTTCGAGCCATTGATGGCCATTAACTCATCAACAATAGGTTCGGCTTTTTCCAGTTCGCGACTTTCAACAAGTAAAGATGCCAATACAAACTTGCGGTTAAGGTCAGACGGATAAATCGACACATACTCTTCGTATACGCCAACTGCCTCTGAGGTATCGCCTTGTTGAAGATACAAGCCAGCAAGTTGCAAAAGTACGTCTTTGTTTGACGGTGCTTGCGCTTTAAGTTGTTTGGTCATATCCAATGCCGCAGAATAGTTTCGCGCAATAATGAACACATAACTATCGACTAACCCTTTATACACAGATGATGTGTCTATGGTGACTAAGTCATTGAGTAAGGTTTTAGCGTCTTCCGTTTGACCAAGCTGTACTAGCGCTTGCAGTTTATAAAAACCCACTTCAACCGATTCAACCGCCGTCATGCCTTCAGCGCGATGGTCAATGTCTACAAGGGCATTTTCTGCCCCTGACTGTTGATAGGCATTAGAAAGTAAAGGGATAACCTCACTGGCTGAATAGCCCAGTTCTAAGGCTCTGTTAAGCTCTTTTTCAGCAGACACGTAATTGCCTTGCAGCAAATATAGTTTACCCAGTTCAAACCTTGGTAATGCTGCGTCTGGCTGTACTTGGATAGCATTTTTATACTCAACAATTGCTGCATCAAGACGCTGGTTTTCAGCATATGCGCGAGCATCATCAATATACGCTTCCATCGTTTTTTCGCCACACCCAGTAAGTAACCCTGCTAGGAGAACCACTGCTATAGATGAACGCTTAACTAACTGATGGGGATACTTTTTACTCATTAGAATTCCTTTACCCTACACCTTTGAATATTTTATATAGTACACATCGCAATAATTACACTGCATATTTTTTCACCAAGACTGTGCAATTACGTGGCAACCAACCTATTATTCGAATATAATAAGGTTTTTTGCAACATGTCGGTACGCCAGTAACCCTGAGGGTTTAAGTCGCTTACCGCTCCCGCCTTACTTAAACACATCAGGATCATTAATGACCACAACTGTCGATATGACATTTAAAGACCTCAATCTTCCAGAGTCTATCTTACAAGCCCTTGAAAAGGTTGGCTACGAGAAACCGTCACCAATTCAAGCAGAAAGTATCCCTCTATTGCTTGAAGGGCACGACTTACTAGGACAAGCGCAAACCGGTACTGGTAAAACGGCAGCGTTCGCGCTCCCAATGTTAGCGAACATAGACCCTGAACAACGCACACCGCAATTGCTAGTGCTTGCTCCTACCCGCGAACTTGCTATTCAAGTTGCCGAGGCTTTTCAAGTATATGCTAGTTTTAGCAAAAAGATTCGCGTACTACCGGTTTATGGTGGTCAATCATATGACAACCAAATTCGCCAACTGAAACGCGGCGTACAAGTTGTTGTAGGAACGCCAGGTCGTATCATCGACCACATTAAGCGTAAAACCCTAGACTTGAGCGAGCTTAAGTTCTTGGTGCTCGACGAAGCTGACGAAATGCTTCGCATGGGTTTTATTGATGACGTAGAACTCATTCTTAGCCACGCGCCAGAAGAACGCCAAACGGCCTTGTTCTCTGCCACTATGCCTGGCCCCATTAAGAAGATCACAGAACGTTATCTGAAATCACCAAAACAGGTAAAAATTGCTTCTAAGGTAAGTACGGCAAGCACCATTCGTCAGCGTTTCTGTCAGGTAGCACCTCACCACAAGCTTGAGGCACTTACTCGTATTATGGAAGTTGAGCCTTTCGACGCCATGATCATCTTCGTTCGCACCAAAACAGCTACTGTCGAGCTTGCAGATAAATTGTCTGCTCGTGGTTACGATGTAGAGCCACTAAACGGCGACATTCCGCAAGCTGCCCGTGAGCGTACCGTTGATAAGTTAAAACAAGGCAATATTGATATCCTTGTTGCGACAGACGTTGTTGCCCGTGGTCTTGACGTAGAGCGTGTCAGTCACGTTATTAACTTCGATATCCCTTACGATAGCGAATCATATGTACACCGTATAGGCCGTACTGGGCGTGCAGGCCGTTCTGGTGATGCCATTCTATTTATTTCGCATCGTGAAAAGCGTTTGCTTTATTCAATCGAGAAAACCACCAAACAGCCGATTGAAGCAATGCCAATTCCTTCAATTAACGAGCTTAACGAAACTCGTTTATCTCGCTTCAAACAGTCTATCGAAGAGGCAACACAACACGATAGCCTTGAGTCACTCATGCCGATTGTGGATATGATTCAAGAAGAGATCGAAGCGTCACCAGAAGTACTTATGGCTGCCTTGATAAAAATAGCTCAAGGTGATGAGCCTCTTATCCTTAAGCCGTCTGACCGTCCTGACCTACACAGTAAGCCCCAGCGCGACAACCGAGAACGTCGCAATTCTCGTGACGGTCGTGATGGCCGTGATCGCAAAGGCAGAGTGCCAAAAGGTAACCGCAAGCCAGAAGAAGGTATGCAACGTTACCGTATTGAAGTAGGCCATGTGCACGGTGCTAAACCGGGTAACATTGTTGGTGCTATTGCAAATGAGGCTAACATTAACTCAAAGCATATTGGTGCCATCGAAATTTACGATAACTTTAGTACAGTTGATTTACCAGAAGGTATGCCGAGAGAAACAAAAGACGTTCTTCAAGGCACTCGTGTGGCCGGTCAGCGTTTATCTATCAGAGAATGGTCTGATACACCGCCCAAGCGCCGTGACAACCGCAAACCACGTAAGAACTAAAATACTTCGAAATAAACCCAGTTATAACTAACACGAATAACTAGGCTAAAATCGTTGTTTCTAAAAACAAAGAATTGACGCAAAATGGCGTCAATTCTTGTTTTTGGGGTTCTGATTTTATGGATTACTTTCCGCTATTTCTCGATGCTCGCCAGCTTCGTTGTCTTGTTGTGGGTGCCGGAGAGGTTGCCGCGAGAAAGCTCGAACTCATTCTCAAAACACCAGCAACGATTACCGTAGTCGCGCCTTGGGCTTGCGATACAGTTAAACGTTTGGCGCAAAGCGACCAAGTCACGCTTATCGAACGGGTATTTGAAGACACAGACCTCGACTACAAAGACATGGTATTTGTGGCCACAGATAGCGGTGACATTAACCAACATATACACGACGTTGCACGGGAAAAAAATGTGCTGGTGAATGTGGTTGATAACACCCCGCTGTGCCAGTTTATAACCCCATCAATTGTTGATCGCTCTCCCATTGTCATTGCTATGAGTAGTGGCGGTGTTGCCCCTGTTTTACTGCGTTACCTGCGTCAAAAGCTTGAAACTGTTTTGCCTACCAATATTAGCCGGCTGGGTAACTTTTCAGAGAAATTTCGTGAAAAGGTTAAACAAACCCTATCTACGGTTACTGAAAGGCGTTATTTCTGGGAAGACGTGTTAGATGGAGACGTCGCTGAACTTGTAGAAAAAGGGCAAGAAGACAAAGCTGACACGGCGTTTTTAAAAGCACTTGATGCAGCAGCGCAGGATAAAAAACAACAAGGCAGTGTGTACCTTGTAGGCGCAGGCCCGGGGGATGCCGACTTACTAACCTTTCGCGCACTACGACTGATGCAAAAAGCCGATGTGGTAGTTTACGACCGCTTGGTTTCTCCAGAGATCTTAGAATTGGTTCGCCGCGATGCAGAAAAAATTTATGTAGGCAAAGCAAAAAGCAATCACACCCTGCCCCAAGAAGACATCAATCAGTTAATGGTTGATGAAGCCAAAAAAGGCAACCGTGTAGTCCGATTAAAAGGGGGCGACCCTTACATTTTTGGTCGCGGTGGTGAAGAGATTGAAACCCTCATCAGTCAAGGCGTTGAATTTCAAGTGGTACCGGGTATTACCGCAGCTAATGGTGCCGCAAGTTATGCAGGGATCCCACTCACACACCGAGATCACGCTCAATCTGTGGTTTTCGCAACTGGGCATTTGAAAAATAATACTATTGACCTTAATTGGAAAGCGTTGGCCCATAACAATCAAACACTGGTGTTCTACATGGGGCTCACTGGTTTGCCGATTATTTGTAAAAAGCTTATCGAGCATGGATTATCACCCACTACTCCTATAGCGCTAGTTCAGTCGGCAACTACTGAAAACCAACGTGTGCTTACAGCCACCCTAGACACCATTGTAGCGCATCCAGAAACTGCTTCAATGAAGCCTCCGACACTGATTATTGTAGGGTCTGTGGTGTCGCTTCACAGCAAACTAGACTGGTTCACTCCTACCTCAGGCGATTGATTCACTTGCACTATTTTATACTCCCCGCATACTAGAAGAGTGAACGGTGTGCGGGAAGTTAATGGCGTATGAACTACATAGCGCGCTTTATGAGCGTGATTCTAGTACTGGGAATATTCGTAAGCGAAGTGAATGCTGAGCAAACGCGCTTTAGTTACTCGTCAATTGACAACGGCACTCGGTTTGAATACCAATGGATTGATGGCACAGGGGCTAGTAAAGAAGTTACTTTTACTTTATCGAGTGATGCCTTGAACACTGCGCCTACCGTACAACCCAACTACCGTTCACCTATCATGATGCGACATATGGTGGTTGCATTACAGAAGGAAGCACAGAGTTACGATCCCAGAGATGCAATTGTGCGCATTATTCCTAGTAGGGATAACATAGATATCGAAGTAAAAGCACGCCAACCGGCGCGCCAACAAGAAGTCATACGCGCAATGAATATGGCTCACAAAGACGCCTACAACGCCTACCTTTTCGAAAACTACTACATGGAGTTCACCACATCGTTTAATCAAAAAGGCATTAAACCCGACCATGCGCGTTATATTCTTGAAACCACAGAAGCATTAATCCCAGCATCTCAGGCCTTTTATGAAAAGCTGGTAGGTAACGAAGATGCCAGAGCTTACCTTAATACGCTTTTAGGCTGGGTACAGAGCATACCCTACGATCCTCTCAACGATAGGCTATCGAGTAATGGAGCGGGTTTTGCTCCGCCCATGGGGTTATTGCTACAAAATAAAGGAGATTGCGACAGTAAAGCCGTGCTCACGTCGGCCCTTGTGCGTGCTTTCTTACCTGACACCTCCATGATTATGGTGTTTTTGCCTAAACACGCACTACTTGGCGTAGCAATAAACCCACTTGCTCATGAAGAAACACTGGTAGTAAATGACGAAATCTATGTTTTGTATGAGCCTACCGGCCCTGCCTTAATCCCTTTTGGCCAAGTATCCGAATCGACAAAACGCCAGTTACTTACAGGTCGCTACACCACAGAAACTGTCAATTAGCCTTGTATACCCCAATGTAGCAATACCATATGAACTTCCGTGTTCAATATGATGCACTTTGGAACTATAGATGTCGCTCCGCAAAATCAGCAAGGCGGGAACGTACTACTCCGTCTAAGTTGAGAGTTGCACTGCCCGAAAAGTCTTTGAACTTTTCCACTAAGTAAGTCAGACCTGACGTTACCGCGCTAAGGTAGTTGCTGTCGATTTGCGCAAGGTTCCCCCCCACGATTATTTTCGTGCCTTCCCCGCAGCGTGTGATGATAGTTTTTAATTGTGATGCGGTTAAGTTTTGCGATTCATCTAAAATAACAATCGAGTTTTGAATGCTGCGCCCACGCATGAAGTTCACCGACTTGTACTGAATATTGGCCTTTTCCATGATGTAGTTCATAGAGCCTTTCACGTTCTCATCATTCTTGTGCAGTACTTCCAGTGAATCAGTAATACTCGCCAACCACGGGAGCATCTTTTCTTCTTCTGTGCCCGGTAAAAAGCCAATAGATTCGGCAATTTCTGGCGTGCTACGAGTCACAATTATTTTCTCGTACATGTTCTTTTCGACCACCATTTCAAGGGCCGCCGCTAGCGCAAGCAAAGTTTTACCACTACCCGCAGGGCCAGTAAGCACCACCAAATCTATATGAGGATCGAGTAAAGCGTGAAGGGCCATAGCTTGACCGATATTTTTTGGCGAAATTCCCCATGCATGACGACTCATAAGACGCTCATAACCCAAATCTAAAATCTCAAGGTTTTTGCTGTCTACCGACTCGACTAAACCGGCAAACTGCTTTGAGTCATCAAGTAGAAACTCATTTACGTAAGCCTCTGGCAGCATAGACTTGGGTACAGTGTGAATGGTGTCGCGGCCTTCAGTACGACTGTCGACACTTTTCACTTGATCCCAAAAGCTTCCTTCAAATTGGTGAAAGCCTCTAGAGAGGTATTTGATATCAGAAATAAGTTGGTCAGTGCGATAGTCTTCAACATGATTTAAACCAGCCCCTTTTGCTTTTAGGCGCATGTTGAGATCTTTCGTTACCAGTACAATTTGCTGCGGTGCGTAAGTAGCTTGCAAATGGAGTGCAACATTGATGATTCTGTTGTCGTTTTCGTTACTGGTAAACACTTGATTGGTTTCAAGCATATTAAGGTCAGCAAAAATAGACAAAGCGCCAGAAGGAGCAGTGTCTCCTGCGCCAAGCCCTTCCATAGAAACGCCGTCAACCATTTGTTCGGGCGTTGCGTCGTGCAACAAGTCTTCCATAGCGCGAATAGATACGCGGGCATCTCGTGCAACGTCTTTTTTACTGTCTTTGATGTAGTCCAATTCTTCCAGTACCGTCATAGGTACAACAACGTCGTGTTCTTTAAATGAGAGAAAGGCGAGAGGTTCGTGAAGCAGAATATTGGTATCGAGGACGTATATTTTTGTATCAGGTGATTTTTTTTGGGGCATCCTACACTCCGGTAAATAAAGCTTGGCCCGTCCAACCGCTGACGTGCTCGGGACAGTTACGCGAAGAGTAGGTGTCGTTCGAATAGGACCTCTACCCTTATCGCATCGACTGACGAAAAGCATGGCTTTTCTAGAAGCGCTTTTGTTTTCACGCTTCTATTGTTCACCATAATCCAGTTTTTTGTTTTTGGCACGGTTTATTTAGTAACTATTTCTTTCCTCAAAAGCAGTTCTTCACAACACAAGGCGTCTCATCGGGCCGCCTATTCACCATAGGTGTACTAGTATTAATGACTTATGTAGCCGCAATGCGTACAATGTCGCCCCCGAAAAATAGGTTGGTGTAGTATGAGTTCTGAAATGTCGTTTTTTGTTGGTCAGCGTTGGTTAAGTAATGCTGAAACGGAACTGGGTTTAGGTGCTGTTATCAGTGTGGATTTTCGCGCTGTAGAAGTACTTTTCCCTGCAACCGGTGAAAGCCGTATGTACACGAAACAAAATGCGCCACTAACAAGGCTCGTCTTCGAGATAGGGGAAACCGTAAAAAGCCAAGATGGCTGGGAAATGAGTGTTACCGAAGTAGAAGAGAGCCAGGGTGTTCTCATTTACATGGGTATCCGTGAAGACACCAAAGCGCAGGTACGTTTACCCGAAACCTTTCTCGACCATCACATTCGTTTAAACCAACCTGAAAAGCGTTTATTCAATATGCAACTTGACCACCCCAAGTGGTTTGATTTGCGTTTTAACGCCATGAACTATCAGCATACCTATTTCAAGTCTTCGACTATTGGTTTGTCGGGCGCGCGTATCGCGCTTATCCCCCATCAACTTCACATTGCTTCAGAAGTGGGAACACGGCATGCACCGAGGGTATTGCTAGCCGATGAAGTTGGTCTGGGTAAAACCATTGAAGCGGCGTTGGTTATTCACCAACAGATAAAAAACGGTCGCGCTGAACGTATCTTGATTTTGGTACCTGACTCATTAGTTCATCAGTGGCTAGTAGAAATGCTTCGCCGCGTAAACTTAGCATTCGCTATTTTTGACGAAAGCCGATGCGAAGCACTTGATGATGGCGAGTCAAACCCGTTTGAGAATGATCAATTGGTGTTGTGTAGCATCGATTTTCTTGCCTCTAATCCAAAAAGGCATGCACAAGCGTTAGCCGCGCACTGGGATTTAATGGTAGTTGACGAAGCCCATCACTTGGCGTGGTCTAACGAAGCCCCATCTGATGAATACCAATGTGTTGAAGCGCTAGCCAATCAAACTCCCGGCGTATTGCTGCTTACTGCGACACCAGATCAGCTTGGCCATGAGAGCCATTTTGCCCGCTTGCGTTTACTCGATCCTGCCCGTTTTCATGACTACAACGTGTTCTTACAAGAGGAGTCTCGCTACAGTCAGTTAGCAGACGCGGTAGCCCCACTACTTTCAGAAAGTCTGCCTGACGACAAACAACTCGCGAAACTGGCGGAAATAGCACCGGATGTAATGGCCAACGTAGCAAGTGCTGATGCGTTGTCTACACAGGAAGCTCGTTCAGCTTTACTACATCAACTGATAGACTGCCACGGCACTGGCCGAATGTTGTTTAGAAACCGCCGAGCCAATATTGAGGGCTTTCCAGAACGTGCATTGAATGTATACCCTCTTGAAACACCCGATGAATACAACGAAGCTATAGTGAGTGGAGATCTCTCATTGGCTTTGTATCCTGAGCGTCAGCCTAAGTTAGTCAATTCGTGGACAAATATTGATCCCAGAGTAGATTGGCTACTCGACTTTATGGCGTCGATAAAACCGGCGAAGATCCTTTTGATATGTGCTAGTGCCAGAACGGCGCAA
>JALUXV010000473.1 GCA_027013165.1 Alteromonadaceae bacterium | reverse complement strand
TTATTCCTATTGATGCGCTAGACCAAGACACCTTGTACAACGTAGCTGAAGCGTTTGTATTACGTGAAGGTACGGATTATGGCGAAATTGAAACGAGCCTAGAAGACAAGGTTAATCAAGTGCTTGCGTTGCTCAAAAGTGAAGAAGCCGTCTTGGTGTACTCAGAACTACACGAAAGTGTAGATATAAAAATGAAGCGGGATTTGGCGCTGGAAGATGATCCAGCGCACGGCGATTAACTACAATAATTAACCGGTAAAGGTGACTGTAAAGGTTACCGGTACTGTGCTAGTAATACTTTGTAGGCCAGCAATTTTTTGAAGTGCTTCTACACCCGCACCTAGCCCAAAGTCACTGGCTGACAACAAAGTTGGCTGGGTAGTGGTTACCGAAAAAGTGTTGTCGTCAAGCTTGCTGACTTGAACGGTGAAAGAGGTTACAACGTCTTTTCCGTGCAAAGACAGTGTGCCTTCAACCGCAGTACTTATCGACTCTCCGGCATTTAGCGCGATAATGCTATCAGGCAGTGTGGCTGTGAACGATGCAGTGGCAAAGTTGGCTACATCGAATAACATTTCCTGCATACGGGTATTGCGAATATCGATGTTGGTATTTACCGAAGCTAAATCCACAACGACCTCTAATTTACCGCTATCAGAAAGTGTGCCAGATAAGCTTTCAAACGCATGTACCTCGGTTACTTGCGCGTTCTTTGTGGTAAGGAAATTGAGTGAACTTGCGTCAGGTACTAGGCTCCAATCTGCCATTACTGGAAAAGCCGTAGCAAGTGCAATCGCACATAAGGCAAAGCGTTGACGTAAACTCATTGTATAAAAAGCTCCTTTAGTGGGTGTGCGGGTTTACAAAGTCGGTATATTGAATAACATCCTGCCATACTACCCGTTGGTCACCCATGATAATAAAGTCGGGGTTTTCCAAGGTATGGCGCTGGTTATAGGTTAAAGGTTCAAAATTGGCCGCTGCAATTGCACCGCCTGCCTCTGTCACTATGCACTGGGCGGCACCGGTATCCCATTCTCCGGTAACGCCTATACGCATGAATACGTCGGCTTTACCTTCGGCAATAAAACAGGCTTTTAGCGAACAGCTGCCCAGCGGTAATGTTTGGTATACGCGCTTAGCGCACATGCGATTCAGGACTTTTTCACGAGACTGGCGGCGGCTAATAGCAATCATCACCACGCTGTTATTAGGATCGTCGAGTTTTCTTACCGAAATCTGCTTATCTTCATCAGGGCAGGCTTTAAAGGCGCCTTTACCTTTTTGTGCGTAATACAGTGACTGCCCCGGTGGCCAGAAAATAACGCCAATGCTTGGCTGGTTATTTTCAATAAGCGCAATGTTCACAGCAAAATCACCACTACGGGCGATAAATTCTTGCGTACCGTCAATAGGGTCAATAAGCCAGTACTTGTCCCATGTTTTGCGCTCTTCAAGGTCGGCGTGCTTATTTTCTTCCGATAAAATAGGAATATGAGGCGTCGCTTCTGCTAGTCGCTGTGTGATGATGTCGTTAGCAAGGTAATCAGCACTGGTTACCGGTGATTCGTCTTCTTTTTGATAAGCGTCGAACTCACCCTTGTCGTATACGGTAAGTATGGCTTCTCCAGCCTCTACGGCAACAGCTTTGGCAAGTTCAAGTAGGTCTTCTTGTGTATCTTCTGACATGGGTTATTGCTCCTTAAACCACTTTTGAGCGAGTAACAGCGCGGCAATACTGCGAGCTTCAATAAAATCTTCTCTTGCAAGTAAAGCATCAACTTCACTAAGAGGCCAGTGTATTACCTCTAGTGGCTCAGGTTCATCCCCTTCGAGTTGCTGAGGGTAAAGGTCTTGAGCGATGACGATAGTCATTGATGCGTTAAAAAACGTCGGTGCCATACTGACTTTGTGAAGCTCATATAGCGAATGTGCAGCAAATCCTGCCTCTTCTTGGAGTTCTCGGTTCGCTGCTTCAAGCGCGCTTTCACCGGCGTCGATAAGCCCTTTGGGAAAGCCCAATTGATATGAATGTGTGCCAGCGGCATACTCGCGAATAAGAATGAGTGTTTCAGAGTCGTACATGGGTACTATCATTACGGCACCGCGATGGTTACCTGTCATGCGTTCGAATTGGCGGGTGGCGCCGTTAGAAAATTCGAGGTCAATGCTCTCAACAGCGAACAGCCTGCTTTTAGCAACCACTTCGCGTTTGTGAATTTGAGGCAACGGTTTATTCGGGTCGATTTTTCCCATGTGCTTGGCTACAACTTTGTTATCATATCCTACTGTAACTAGCTTACTTCATTATGAGGAAAATCGCTTGCCCTTTCTGCCTTGGAACGAAATAGACACAGTGCTGTTAGATATGGATGGCACATTGTTAGATTTGCACTATGACAATCAGTTCTGGATGCATTACTTACCTAAAAAGGTGGCCGAGAAAAAAGGCATTCCTGAAGACGAATGCCGCGAGCAGATGATGGCGCACTACGACAGCGTGAGTGGACAAATTCAATGGTACTGCTTGGATTACTGGGCCGAGGCGTTGGCACTGGACATTATGCCGCTAAAACGTGAATTGGCCCACCTTATCGAGTTAAGACCCGATACCATTCCTTTTTTGCACGCGTTGCATGCATCCGGTAGGCAGGTGGTACTAGTGACCAATGCACACCCGGGTAGCCTGTCACTGAAAGTGGAATATACTCAGCTTGATGAACACATTGATACGCTCATTTCCACCCATGAATTTGGTGTGACTAAAGAGTCACAGTTGTTATGGCAAAAACTACATGGTCGACTTAATTTTGACCCAGCGCGTACTTTATTTGTGGATGACTCCTTGCCAATCTTAGGTGCGGCAAAGCAATTCGGTATTAAACATTTGCTAGCGGTAGATAACCCAGACAGTAAATTGCCTCACAGAAACATTACTGAGTACCCAGCGGTCATCGACTATTCCGTATTTCTTGAAGACATAAAAGCAAACCCAGTGGAGCCAAAATCATGACCTCTGTTGTTTATGTTGGGTCGCAGAACCCTGTTAAAATTGATGCGGCTCTCAATACCTTAAATGATGTACTTGAGGCAGATTTTCAAGCGGTGGGCTTGGTGGTTCCCAGCGGAGTTGCTGATCAGCCCATGACCGAAGAAGAAACGCGTCAAGGGGCAATTAACCGGGTGGAAGCGTGTTTAAGTGCTCACGACGGCGGAGTGAATAACGCATGGTATGTGGCCATTGAAGGTGGCGTGGACGTGTTTGAAGACGGCCCCGCCACGTTTGCTTATGTGGTGATTTATAACAATGGCCGTTGGTCTGTAGGACGAAGTGCAAACCTTCCTCTACCGGTAAGCGTTTATCAAGCGCTTCAACAGGGGGAAGAGTTAGGTACGGTAATGGACAAGCTCTTCAATACTCACAACATTAAACAGCAAGGCGGCGCTATTGGCTTACTCACTCACCACCACGTTACCCGTCAAAGCGTTTATGAAGTGGCACTGTCGCTAGCTATGGCGAAGTTTCACTTTCCTGATCTTTATAGTGATTAGATGAGCGTTTAACACAAAGCTGTTTTTTCTTCTCAAAATGGCGGCCAACACAGTGTTGGCCGCCATTCGTTGATTAAGTTGCAACACCTTCTAACACTACTTGCTACCCCAAACAGCCGTACCATCAGATGATAATGCGGTGAAGGTAGTGACTAATTGTTGGCTAGAACTATTAAATTGCCAACTGGCAATGCCGTCAAAGGTCCCCATGCCGTTTAGTGTAATCTGGAATTTATTTCCACTTTGGATCCACCAGCTGCCGCTATACTGACCTGTTACGCTGCCGTCAGCATTAAGATATACGGTAACCGATGATTTTGCGCTCGTATTGATGTCTTTTTGGTGGTTAATGAGCTGATATGTGCCTTGCATATCGAAATAGTCTACTTTGTTTTCACCATTGAGAGCAGCATATCGCTGGGGAGCGACAACTAACCAGTCATTGTCGTTGATGAACATTTCATGAACTCGCACCGAATGGTATTCGCCACTGTTGGGGAATCGAGTGTGGAATATCAAAAAACTTTGGTTTGTTTCGTCATTGTAAACCGCAGATTGGTGTCCGGGAGAGAGGTAGCCGTAACCACTATTGAATTGTAGCCCGCCCATTAGTTTGACTCCATACGGTGCAATTGCATTTCTGTTACCTCTAACATTCGCCATATTATTGCCCTGCGCGTCATAATAAGGGCCATCTGGAGAGGTTGCTCTGGCAACTCTGATGTTATAGCCACCATCTGCTGCTAATCCACCGAAAGACACTAACATGTAATAGTATGGTGACTCAGGTTGATGATGGATAAATGCACCTTCTATGTGACTATGATCACCACCTAATAAGTGTTTACCATAACCCTGTCCAGTAATTGGTTTTCCGGTACCAGCGTCCATTTCGAGTATAAAAATGCCACCAGAATAAGAACCATAAACCATCCACATCTTGCCATCTTTATCATAGAAGGTATGAGGGTCGACCGCATTGGGATGTATAGTTGGGTCGTAGATTTCACCGCTGTTCTCGCTTTCTTCTCCCCACATTCCCGACTTTAGCATTAAACCTTGGTTGTAAAACGGACCTTCAATACTATTTCCTGTTGCTACACCGGTGTAGCCTCTGGGCATGGTCATCAAGCTTTGATTGTAATAATAAGCAAATTGCCCATTGGCCAGTTGCACTACATCAGCGGCCCACAATACTTGTTCACCAGTCCAATTGAAGCCTTCGGCTAATTCGTTCGTAATGTTGTAGCCAAATAACGGATTGTTGTTATCCACGCCGTCAGAAACAGAGGTCCAGTTCATTAAGTCTGTCGATTTTGCTGATGCCGCAAATGAGCCAAATATGTAGTAGGTGAGTAATCCGTTTTCCCTTACGGCGTAAACAGAGGGATCATGTACTGACACATCTGTGAACTGGGTGTTGTTAATTGAGGGATCATCGTAATTCACAGGCTCTAGAGCCCACTGTTGGGGTTCACCTCCCCAGTATGTCCACTGACCAATGTTCGCGCCATTTGCTGAGTCAAAGTTAAAAACCTCGGCTGCTTTACCACTGTATTGATTAACTAAACCTACATATCCATTGTAAAGATCGTCTAATTGCCATAACTGTGTTGGGCCTCCCCAATAGGACCACTGAACTATATTGGCACCATCACTTGAGTCAAAATTAAAGACTTCCAGTGACTTGCCAGAAGAGACTGAAATTATCGAATGATACCCATTTCCTCGGTCAGTTATGTCCCACATCTGATTGGTGCCGCCAGTTTGTTGATATTGGATGATATTGGCACCATCGCTGACTGAACGCCCGCTCACATCCATGACTTTATCGCTAAACCTGTTTTTCAGTACATATGTGCCATTTATTACCGCGGAAACATCCAACGGAGTGGAAAGGCCAATAGAGGCCAAAAGTACCGAGTTGACGACTTTGCTTTTAAAAAGATTCATATAGTGATTCGCTTTGCAGTGTTATGTGAGCTTTGTAACAACTTAAAGTAATTTTATAATACAATATTATGTAATTGTTAATAGATCAATGAATGTTGAGATTAAATTTAACTTTTCATTAACCTGTCTTTTTTCGGTAAATTGCATTCAATGGAAGTAACCCAACAGTCTTGATTATTAAGCCAGTGTTTCCTGGCCTTTTCAGCGTATTATTAGTCTACAAGGCTATTCAATAGCCTTGGTGAATGATTTGTCACGCGCACTGAGAGAAGAAGAGCGCAAAGCCTGGACTCGGCTTATCAGGGTTTTGGGGCACGAATTGAATAACTCATGGACGTCATTGCAGAATGCTGGCTACCCCAAGCAGCAAACGGCGAGTTTGGCTAATGCAGATATTAAATCACTATCTGATTACGACCATTTCTTTTGGCCGTATACAATTTTTCATCTGCAATTGTCACGAGTTCCGATAGGTCGTCTGAATTTGGAATAATTACAGCCACGCCGATACTCACCGTAACTTGCTTCAATGTTGAGGCTTCATGAACTATACCGAGATTTTGTATCTCATTGCACATCTTCTGAGCAACTATCATTGCGCCATTAGCGTCGGTTTCTGGTAGAAGACAGGCGAATTCCTCACCGCCATAGCGGCACACGACATCAGTTGGGCGTCCAGTTTCTGAGACCAACACACTGGATATACTCTTGAGACAATCGTCACCGCTCAAGTGACCATAGATATCATTAAATTCTTTAAAGTGGTCAACATCTATGAGCAACAATGACAACGGTAATTGAGTCCTTTTTGACTGACGAATGCATCGTTGCCCGTGTTCGTTAAAATAACGTCGGTTGTATACGGAAGTTAGCCCGTCTAGATATACCTGTTCTCTTAAAAAGTCTGTTTGCAGTTTGAGCGTTAGGTTTATGATGACCCGTTGCATCAGTGTAATAGGATGAATAGGCTTGGCTATAAAGTCACTACCACCGGCACTATAGCATTCTGTCTGGTCTTCTGGGTTTGATAGTGATGTAGTGAAAATAACTGGGATGTCGGATAGTTGCGGATAAGATTTGATGAGTCTACAAGTTTCTAGCCCCGTCATCCCTGGCATAACAACATCCATCAAGACTAAATCCGGTGGCGTGTTTAAACAGTACTGAATTGCTTCTCGACCAGAACTCACTTTTACAGTATTGAATCTTTTTTTAAGATGAGCATCTAGAATTTCTAGATTTATTTCCTGATCATCAACAAGAAGAATAACTGCCTCAGATAATCTTTTTTCACTTATTACTGCTTCCAACGCGATAACCTTATTTCGTCGTTTGTCAGGATATTACATTAAAAATTCTATAGTGGAAATCTCAACTGGACAGTCGTTCCATACTCATATTCAGACGATATGGATATACTACCGTTATGCTTTTCAGCAATCTTTTTGCAAATAGCTAGCCCAAGCCCAGTACCATGTGTTTTTGATTCTAGTCTTACAAATGGCTCGAAGACATCCTCAAGAGCCTCATCTCTAAACCCAATACCATTATCGATGATTTCTATAATCTGAACATTGTCACCCCTTTTACCTACTACTTTTATGATCGCGGGACTGTCGCTGTAGTTTATGGCATTGGTCAGTAGATGAACAAAGAGCGTATTTAACAGATATTGATCTCCGAGTATGTCAACGTCAATGTCGCCTAGTTCGAGTTGAAAAGTGTCGTTCAGTGAATTTCTGAGAAAATCTTCAGTTCCTCTAATGAGCAGTTTCAAATTCACGAGTTGAAAATCTATATTTGTCGCTTCAATGTTTAAAAGTTGACGTAAGTTTTTCACTAAGGATTCAATATTGGTCGTAGATTGAGCTAAAAAGTCAAACCAGCGATCGTTTTCGTGAGTCGGCGCACCTGTATTTTGGGTATTGGTTTTTAATAGTTCAACGACCTCAGTGATTTGATGTATACGACTCAAGAAACTGTGAGATAGGCTGTTGCAGAAAGCTTGCATGTCTCTTGTTAAGCGGTCATTTTTTGTTACATAATCTTGTCGCTGCATAGCGTAGCGACAAGCTCGAGACAATACAGATGCGCTAAGCTCGTCTTTTGATACGAAGTCTTGAAATCCAGCACTTAAAAGTCTCTTGGCAATCTGGTTATCATTGATAGAGGTAATTGCAATTACGGGAGTTGGTTGCGATAGGCGACTTAATGTTTCGAGAGACTCATCCAGCGTAGAATCCGGTAGAACTAGATCCATTAGACACACGTCATAGAGATTTGACTCGAGTTTTAATAGACCTTCAGACATCGACTTACAGCGAGCATACTCTGGCTCTACTGCGAGTTCCTCCAGCACATCTTCGATCATCTCAAAGTGATCATCGTTGTCCTCTACTATTAATAATTTCAAACTGAACCTCTATTATCATCGCAAGCTTAAGCCGCTACTTTTTTGGAAAGATGTTGTAATACTAGTAGCTTGGAAACTCAAGCGTAAAACACGAGCCCTCACCGTACACAGACTCTACAGAGATTGTGCCATTGTGTTTTTCCATCACTGATTTCACGATCGAAAGTCCTACGCCGGAACCTTCGCGCCGACTGTCTCCCTGGAACAAATCGAATATTTTTTCGAGATTGCCTTCCGGAATACCTATTCCATTATCCTTGATATGAACTATGGAATACGTTTCTCTCGACTCTTGTGAGATGTTTATCACAGGTGTGCGATTGTGCTCACGATACCTAATCGCATTAGAGAGCAGATTTTGTAGGCATTGAGTCAGTAGTAAGCGATTAGCGTATATTGGTTCGCCGCTGGTGGTAACCGTTATATGCGCCTTAGATTCCTCCAATTCGCCTTGTAAGATCAACTGTAACTCATCAGTGATATCCGATAATAAAATTTTCTCTTTCGTTAACAGGCTTTCAGATTTTGACTGTAGCAGCAGGCCTTCAATCATTCGCTTTAGGTGACTTATATTTAAAAATATTCTCTCAAATTTGTGAGTGTGCTTCTCTGATAGCTTTCTTTCCAAGTCTTTAAATAACTTTTTGGAGAACATCTCGACGGTAACAAGTGGTGATCTAATGTCGTGTGACACCGTGTGTACAAACTTTCCTAGTTCGGCATTGGCACGTTTGAGGTCAATTTGTGAATTTTTCAGTTCTATATTAGCTTGCTCTAAATCTTTTTTAGTTTTTATCAATTCTGCTTCAAATTTCTGCCGTTCCCTAGCGACAAACATAACCCAAAAATATGCCCCGTGGCCTTTGTACTGAACTTTGCACGAGTTACACATCACCGGAATTGACTCTCCCGCGGTATTTTTCAGATAAAAGAACAGCTC
>JALUXV010000472.1 GCA_027013165.1 Alteromonadaceae bacterium | reverse complement strand
AATAGGCCCCTGTAATGCCAATGATCAAATGAAATGGCGCAGCCCACAATCCAAATCGATTGTGCAGGTCAATTTTGTATTGCTGACCATTACCTCCCCGACGAAGGCGAAACGCATCTTTAGTGATCCTCTTGTGCGCTACAATACCTGTGACCACCAAAGTACAAATAATGGCGCCCAACGCACTCACCAATATCATTCCCCAAGAATGAGGTAAATTGAGATACAGGTGCAAATCCACCAGCATTTTTGTAAACGGTGAGTGCTCGGTTTCGATTAACTCTCCTTTGGAATCGGCGAAATATGCAACGTCTTCATTTTCAACCACAAAGCGAGGAATGCCCGATGTAGGAAAAACCACGTACAAATGATCACTTTTCTCAGGGTGCTTTTCTAAGAAATTATTCATTGCAATATCAATTACTTCAGGAGAAATTGTGGTCATTTCTACAATGTTTGGTTGTTCCCAGCGCTCAAACTCTTGATGAAACACCGCAATGGTTCCAGAAAGACACACTAGGAAAAGCAAGACACATAGAAAAACACCTACCCAACTGTGTCCATTGAGTGCATTCTGTTTTGTTAATTTATCCATAATACAATTCCTTACACTGGCACATAGATTAATACAGCAGTACTAATAACCGCCATGCACAGATACGAAGCAATCGCTTTTCCTTTTTTACTAACGGCAAAGTAGTGATAAATCAACATGCCCCAAGTAACGGGAAGAATCACAATAACCAGCGCCAGTTTACCAGTTATATCAAAAGGAAAATGCAAACATACCGCAAGGGTGCTTAGTAAACTGGTGATTAGTAATAACACCAACACAACCAATAAATGCCCAGCGTTTGTGGCCGACTGCTTAAAGGAAATCTCAATTTGCTTTGGTATTGGCGCGTTTTGCGCCGGAGGATGATGAGTTTGATTTGCGCCAATAAATGGCCATACCAAAAGTGCAGGAATACATAGTGCGTACACCAAACCGAACTCCCACCCTTGACTGAAAGACCAGCCAACGCAAGATAAGAATAAAACGCCTATGCCCAAATAAAAAAAGGCCGGCGCACGTGTGCGCCAGCTTTTATATATTAAGGCAATAGCAGCAAGAGACAATGCTCCTGCAACAATTGTACTTAACATGATTTCACCATTTAGAAACGATAAGAAAGGCTTACGTTAACGGTTCTTCTTACGCCAGGGAAACAGTCTCCACGGAACAGACACGATGTAAGATACTCTTTGTCAGCAAGGTTTCGAACGTTTAATTGCAGATCAAGTTGTGGCGAGACTTCGTAACCTAACATCAAATCACCCAAGGTATAGCTAGGTGTTTCATAGCGAATTGTACCGTTTTCAGACACTGTGCTTCCCACATAGCGAACACCAGCACCCACTCGAAATCCGTCAAGGGTTTCCGGCGTCCAAGTTAGCCATAGTGACGCGTCGCTGTCTGGTTGTGCAGACAAGGCAAAACCATTAGGGTCTTCGGCATCCATCAAAGAGGCCGCAAATTGAGCACTTACATTGCCAAGATCAACTCGCCCTTCTAACTCTAAACCCGTAATCGTTGCTATTCCTTGCTGCTGAGATGCTTCTGCTGGCAGGCTGTTTGGGTTAGGTAAGTTAGATACTTCAATGTCGTAGTAAGCTAAAGTCACAAAGCCCGGTACAGATGACATCTCGTACTTAATACCCGTCTCGTACTGACGTCCTTCCTCAGGTTTTAGTTGTTCACCACTGGTAGTTAACCCAACTACCGTCTCAAAGGATTCCGCATAGCTAGCGTACATTGAAAATCCATTGTCGAGACGATATAAAGCTCCAGCAGAGTATGAGGTTTGTGAATCTTCTTGAACGCTGGTACCAGAATCGTTGTCTACCCTATCGTGACGTAAACCAAGAGTGAAACGCCAGTTGCCCAAACTAATTTGGTCAGAAAGATACAAACCTGTATCTTTTACCGTTTGCTCTGGTGCATCGTAATAAATCGCGTCAAATACGGACTGATCAGGTGCGCCTGTGTATACAGGGTTAGCCAAGTCTAAAATATAGCTGAAATCGCCTAGTAATACGCCACCGCCAAAGTTGTATGCAGAATTGGCATCGGTATCAACGTTTTGATATTGAACACCAGCTAGCACTTCGTGCTCTAATTTTCCTGTTGTGAAATACTTAACTGCACGAACATCAAACGCATGCTGATTGAACGTGTTGTCGGCTTGGTAAAACGAGCGGGGAACGAAGGTATCTGTGGGTGCAATTGGCACACCAAGATACGCATTAAGATATCGGGTGCCACCAGTGAACGTGGTCCAGGCTTGATGGTAGTCAGCCTCACCTTCTCGCCACAGTGCCGTAAATGCAATTGAAGTCGTATCATTAATAAGGTGCTCACCAAGCAAGGTTACCTGATTTGATTCGGTGTCAAACTTATTGAATCCAGGTTCACCTGCATAAACATCAAAGTCTGGTAGATAACTTCCATCAGGAAGAGGAAGTAAAGTGCCCTCTACAGGAACAAACTGAGAGCCAGTGTCACTTTCAGTATCTTGGAAAAGACCAATGAGCGTAAGAGTAGTACTGTCACTGGGCATGAATGAAACGGAAGGCATGAAAACTTTAGTGTTGTCTTCAACATAGTTTACTTGGGTGTCAGAGTCGCGATAGACACCAACCACTCTTCCCAACCATTGACCATCGTCGGTTAGTGCACCATTTAGATCGACGTTTACTTGTGTGCGGTCAAACGTACCATATGACAACACCACTTCACTATCGCCGTTCAGCTTTGGTGTTTTAGATACGTAATTCATGATACCGCCGGGCGACCCTTGTCCATAGAGCACTGATGCAGGGCCTTTTAGCAACTCAACCTGTTCCATGGTATACACTTCTGCACGGGTTGAGTTATAGCTACCGAAAAGCTCTTGAATTGAGTCTCGATATCTAGGAATGCTTAATCCACGAGATGATACCCAATCACCGCGAGTTGCAAACCCATAGTTTTCCCCATTAACACCGGCCATATAAGTTGCAGTTTGCGCTAAATTAAGCGCCCCTTTTTGAACAAAATCATCTGCGGTTTCGATAGAAATGGTTCGAGCTAAATCGACTATTGGTGTGTTTGTTTTAGTTGCACCGAATGGGCTTCTTTGCCCAACAATTTCAACTTTTTCAACATCTTCTAATGAGGCAGTGGCATCGTTATCGCCTTGTGCAAAGGCGACATGTGGTAGTGCTGAAAGAATAGCAATGGAGACTAGTGATCGTTTTATCATGATAATTTGTTTATACGTGTTTGAAGTAATGTGTGTTTTGCACATTAATTTACCAGATATAAACAAGCGTGCAAATGATATTTATTATCATTTGTGTTTTAAGAAAAAGCTGACTGCGTTAGCAAGTCAGCTTTTTTAAATTTAAAGTGTTGGGTTATTCACCTTCGACTTCATGAGCAAGTAGATATTCAAAAGCTGCTAAAGATGCTTTTGCCCCCTCACCCATTGATATTACAATTTGCTTATAAGGTACGGTGGTTACGTCACCCGCAGCATAAATGCCTAGCTCTGAGGTTTGGCATTTATCATCAATAACAATCTCACCGTATTTGGTCATATCAACCACGCCTTCCATAAACTGGCTATTCGGCACTAAACCAATTTGTACAAACACACCCGCAAGGTCAAGTGTATGAACATCGTTGGTTTCACGGTCAGTGTACTCAATGGCAGAGACTTTCCCGTTGGTAGCGACAATTTGGTTAGTCGCTGCATTTTTAATAATGGTAATGTTGTCACGCTTTTCCGCTTGATTGATCAGTACTTGGTCAGCTTTTAGCGTTGGCATAAATTCAAACACGGTTACTGATTTTACAATACCCGCCAAGTCCAATGCTGCTTCAATACCAGAGTTACCACCACCAATAACTGCTACGTCTTTGCCTTTAAAGAATGGGCCGTCACAATGTGGGCAATATGCAACACCGTTACCTACATTCTCTTTCTCACCCGGCACACCCAGCTCACGCCAGCGAGCACCAGTGGCAACGATAAGAGAGCGAGTGCGAATTTGCTCACCTGAAGACAAAGTGATTGTCTTTACATTTCCTTTTTCAATGTTCTCAACGCGAACACTTTCTTTTAGCGTGATATCATAATCGTTCACGTGTGCCATCAGGTTACCCACTAACTCTGGGCCTGTAGTCTTCGGTACTGAAATAAGGTTTTCAATACCCATAGTATCTTTTACTTGTCCGCCAAAACGGTCGGCAACAACAGTCACTTTTAAGCCTTTACGTGCACTGTAGATTGCAGAGGCAACGCCAGCTGGACCACCACCAATAACAGTAACGTCTTGAAGTGGCATAGACACGCCTTTGTTCGCGTCTTTCAACGACGGATCGCGCTCTAGTAACTTTTCAATTAGGGTACCCGCTTCAACTTTACCGTTCGCAAACAACTCGCCGTTTAGGTAAACACTTGGTACACCTTGAATATCACGCTCACTGATAAGGTTTGGATACAATCCACCGTCGATCATTTCCGCTTTAATGTGCGGGTTAACCAATGCAAATTGATTCAAGGCTTGAACCACTTCTGGGCAGTTATGACAGCTTAAGCTGATAAATACTTCGAAGTGAAGCGGCTCGCGTACACCTTTAACAATGGCTTTGACGCTATCATCCAGCTTTAACGCTGTTCCCGATGCGTGAAGCATTGCCAAAATGAGTGAATTAAACTCGTGTCCCCCAGGGATCCCCGAGAAGCGAATGCCAGTGTCTTCGTTATCAGCTTCTATAAGGAAGCTCACTGAGCTGCGCAATTCACCTTGGGTGTCGCGCTCTTCTACGTTTAATTTATCGCTTACGCTAGCAATGTCTGACAAAAACTTCACGAGCTCCGCGCGCTTGCTATGCTCACCGGTTTGTACGACAAAGGTTACGTTTTTCTGCATTGACTCGGTGTAGCCTTTCAATGCTTGTAAAATTTCTTTAGTTAACACGGTTATTCTGCCTTTTTTAGACACGCCGATCCCAGCCAACTTTTCTCAGCTGACGAAAAACAAACGTGAGAATTAAATATTGAGGAGCGGAGAACCCGCTCCCCTAACTAAGACGGTCTGAATAGACCCTTAGATTTTACCTACTAGGTCAAGAGAAGGCGCTAGTGTTTCTTCACCTTCTTTCCACTTAGCTGGGCAAACTTCACCTGGGTGAGAAGCTACGTACTGAGCAGCTTTGATCTTGCGAACTAGGTCGTCAGCGTCACGGCCAATACCTTCAGACGTGATTTCCATTGCTTGTACGATACCTTCTGGATCTACGATGAAAGTTGCACGGTCAGCTAGACCCATGTTTTCACGCATACAATCGAAGTTACGAGTGATTTCACCAGTAGGATCGCCGATCATAGCGAACTTGATTTTAGCGATAGTGTCAGACGCATCATGCCACGCTTTGTGTACGAAGTGAGTGTCAGTAGATACTGAGAATACTTCTACGCCACGTGATTGAAGCTCTTCATACTTGTCAGCAATATCGCCAAGCTCAGTAGGACATACGAAAGTGAAATCCGCTGGGTAGAATACGAATACTGACCACTTACCTTTGATGTCTTCGCTGCTTACTTCGATGAATTCACCGTTTTTGAAAGCTTGCGCTGTGAAAGGCTTAATAGCAGTGTTAATCAATGCCATGTTTAATCTCCATGTAGTGAGTTATGTCTGTGTTCATTTCAATAAAATGTGTAAAAGAACACAGCAAGTACGAAAAATTCAACAACGCGGTTCTCATTTAATGTTCAAACAACGTTGCGTTGAAACTGAGTACAGAATAGCGCCCTCTGAAAATAAAAACTAATTGGTATTTCTAAACAGTATAATCTAGTTAAACTATCGAAACGTTTCTTAACTGTGGAAATATTGAACCACCGCTTTCGTTTTAAGTAATTATTTCGGCTCTGTGGTGCTGATTCAGCACTATCTGCTATGTTACAGATTAAACATGACAATATCAGTATTTCACTTAATGACAGCGCATCGATTAACCAATGAAATTAAAATGATTGACGGTCTTGGGCCTTCTAATCGATTGAATAAACATTTAAAGATGGCAAGAAGCCCCTTTATCTTTTATCGAGGTACGGCTCAGTGTTTTTATTCCGACATAAAATCCGGGGTCATTGAATATCCAAAAATATTCGATTCAGTGCCGGTTACTAACATTATTGGAGACTGTCATGCGTCTAATTTTGGCTTTCTTACTGAAGAAGGTTCTCACGGCGACACGGTAATTTTTGCGCCCAATGATTTTGATGATGCGTGCATTGGTTATGCGCACTGGGATTTACTGAGATACCTCACATCTTTGCACTTAGTATTTGATCACTGCACGGGGCTTTACCAAGGTAAATACCATATTGACGATGCGCCCATCCACAAACCAGTGATTGAGCAACAGCAAATACATATCGCTCAACACACGTTTTTATCGGCATATCAATCCATGTGTGACGCTATAGTAGCCTCGCCAAATTCGATGAACACTGCCGTTGACACTATGCCCGAGGGAAAACTGGGTAAACTTTACGTAAAAGCGGTGAGTCGTGCCGCAGGTGGAAGTCAATTTGCTGAAAAGAGTGCTCTTGCAAAAGCGGTGTACATGAAAAACGAAAAACTTCAGTTTAGGCCGTTAAAGGGTAAATTCATTCCCTTAACCAGTGAAGATTTTAACGCCTTACACAAAGAGTTTTCGCCTTATATGGACGACGTAATATTGGACATAGTCGAGCGAGAAAACGCAGGCACTGGTTCAGTTAATATGAAGCGCTATTACTTTTTGGTGGGTCCCGCAATGCCACACGACGAGCACGCATTCGAGCAATGCCACATTATCGAGGTAAAACAACAACGCCAAGCCGCTCCTTTGTATTATTTCAGCGGTATCAGCCCAGTGAATCGGCTAAACCCTGCTCATTTAACGGCGCGATGTCAAAGGCACATGCAAAGAAACGCTGACCTGTTACTCGATGAAGTGTTTTGGCAAGATGCTCACTGGTTAGTTCGTTCCAGGCATCATGCAAAAGTGGGAGTAGACCCAGAAGATATCGGCATGGGCAATAAAGCGATTAACGGCGGTTTTGAATACTTTGCCGCATTGTGTGGAAAGACCCTAGCGCTAGCGCATTGCAGAGGTGACAGACGTTCTACTCGCTTTGCATATGCTATTAGTAAGGCATTAGTCTTTGAATCAGAAGGACTAATTGGTGCTGCAAACACATATGCTATTCAGGTAATTGCCGATCACCAAGCATTTGTTGAAACATTAACGGGCAAAGAATAAGGCCACTTTTTCTTGTCCGTGTTTTGATTGCCTTTCACGTTTGTTTTTCATTAACGGAAGTTAGGCAAAATTGAGAATAGTTGTATAAATGACAACTCAATGTCATAAATAACCTTACCCAATAAAGCTAAACCTTTGTTTTAAAATAAATTTAAAAAAGTAAGCCTGAATATCATCAAATCATTCCTGCGTTAACTTGCACGCGCTAGGCTGAACCTGAACTAAAGGTTTAACTTCGGCCTTATTCGAAGCAAATAAAACAACGAAAAGGGAAACTTCAGTGAAAACTTCATTATCTTTACTTAGTGCAGGAATACTTACTGCATTGAGTGCAAATGCATCTGATTTGGTGATCAGTGGCGTCATCGACGGGCCATTATCTGGCGGCGTTCCAAAAGCAGTCGAATTATATGTCGTCAACGATATTGCCGATTTATCTATCTATGCGCTAGGTTCAGCAAATAACGGCGGTGGTACTGATGGCGAGGAATTTACCTTCCCAGCAGATAGCGCAACTGCAGGTTCTTATATTTACGTTGCGTCTGAAATAGACGGGTTTACCGCGTTTTTTGGTATGGCACCAGATTATGACACTAGTGCTATGGGTATTAATGGCGACGATGCGGTTGAATTATTTTCGGGTGGTAGTGTAGTCGACACCTTTGGCGACATCAACGCAGACGGCACTGGCACCGATTGGGAATATCTAGACGGTTGGGCCTATCGAACCAATGGTGAATCAGCTAATGCTGGTAGCTTTGATAGCGGAAACTGGCAATACAGTGGAATTAATGCGCTTGATGGCAGTGACAGCAATGCAACTGCAACAACACCATTTCCAGCAGGTACCTTCTCTACAGAAGGTGGTGGTGAGGTAGAGCCTCCGGTTGAAGAACCTGTGGTCGAACTTGGTATGTGCGGTGACAGTGCTACATTTATTAGCGCTATCCAAGGCAGCGACGACGCTTCACCAGAAGTGGGTAACTCACACACTATCGAAGGTGTAATCACTGGCTATCGTTCTGGTGGCTTCTTCATTCAAGAAGAGATCGCTGATGAAGATGGCGACGCAACAACCTCTGAAGGTATTTTTATTTCTGGAAGCAGTGAGGTCGCCGTAGGTAATGTTTTACGTTTGCACGGTGAAGTATCTGAAAACTACGGTATGACAACACTTTCTATGGATGCGGATGTTCCGGCCCTAGATTGTGGTGTGGGTGGTGATGTAACAGAAACAGCCATTGCTCTGCCGTTAACTCTATCACTAGAGACTATTGAGGGCATGACTGCATCGGTTACCGATGCAACAGTGGCAAGCTTAAACAACCTTTGGCGTTACGGCGAAATAGTAGTCAGTGATGGTGTTAAACGCCAGCCTAGCGACGTAGCAGCACCTTTGAGTGACGACTACAATGCAGCTGTTACAGAAAGTGAAGCAAACCTCATTACTATTGAAGATACCAGTGGCTCAACCTACCCTGATTCACTGAGCTATTTCCCAACCTTTAGCTACGCCAATGCTATTACTA
>JALUXV010000471.1 GCA_027013165.1 Alteromonadaceae bacterium | reverse complement strand
TGCTACTGACCTTTAGCGCACGTAAAGTGTCGGGTAAGCACGCAGTACACTGGATGTACACAGGGGCCTTTTGCACCATAGTGTGCGTTTTCTTTGCTCAAGGCTTTGATATTAAAACCACACTTGGCATCTTCATTCCGCTATTGTTTAGCGTGGTACAGGTGTTTATGGCTTGGTTTCGCTCTCGCAGTCGGCATTTGCTTAAATGGCTGCTGGTTCAAGTGGCCGTTGCCTTACTCATCAGCTTCTCATCGGCCAATTTTCACGAAATTACTTACTTTGCGCTCATTGCTTGTGTGCTGTGCTATTTGTTTATTCAACATGCCAAAGAGCAGCACCAGTCCTACTTACAGTTACAAGATGACAAAGTCATTATTGCCAAGCTTGAGTATCAGTTGGCCCAGTCGCAACAAATAGAAAAGCCAATGACATTAGAAGTGTCGTTGGGTGGAAAGCTCGAATATCTACAGGCTAACCAAATAGCCTACTGCAAGGCATCTGGCGATTACGTTGAAATCTATCTGGTTGATAATTCCGAGAAACTGTATTCAGGGTCGTTAAAACAACTAGAGGCAATACTGCCTGCCACTTTTCTGCGGGTGCATCGCTCATATCTGGTTAATCTTAAACAGGTAGCGTCGTTAGCCATTGATAAGAGCGACGACAAAGCGGGCAGTGTGCTTAATCTGCAAAATAACCAGCAAGTTCCCGTAAGCCGACGTTTGTTACCGTCGGTGAGAAGTTCTATTCGCTCTACTTTTGAATAGTAAAAACAATTAAAAAGGAAACAAAATGATTAAATTAAAAGGACTATTACTTCTGATGTTAGTTGCCATGTTTAGTGCTAACCTTGCGGCACAGGGCACATTAGAACAAGTCACCTTTACTCACCCAGATATTGATTCGCCCATTGTGTTTAATGTTGCCCTACCTGCTAACTATGCAAACAACACCGATAAACACTATCCGCTCATGCTCGACTTTCATTATTACGCCCACACCTACTTGCAAGGTATGCACGACTGGCTAAGTCACAATGGTGAATGGCCATGGCCTCAAACTATTATTGTGACGCCGCAAGCGGGCAATAGAGTAGGTATGTTGTTTGATCCAAAAGGAAACACTACACCATTACTCGACTTTTTCGAAAATACGCTGATCCCTTACATTGACGAGCACTACCGCACCACTGACTACCGCATTATGAGTGGGTTTAGAGTCAATGGCAGTGTTGTGCTATCGGCATTGATTAACAAGCCCGGATTGTTCGACGCCCATATAGCCATAAGCCCCGAACTTAAAGACGACTATGTGCAAATAGTCTCTAGCTCGGCTGAAAAGTTACAAAGTCACGGTGATCAAGCCCAGTTCTTGTTGTTCACCCATGGTGAGTCAGAAAAAGAAACCTCTCAGCAAGCAGACTACGCAGCGTTTTTGAAAGTATTAGAAAGCAGCGCACCTGAAAGCCTTACATGGCACTACGAAAACTATGCCGATCACTATTTTATGTCGTTGCCACTGCTTTCTGTGATTCGTGGCATAGAGTTGCTACACCAAGCAAATGCTTCAGACGAACTCGAATGATGACTTAAATTTTAGTGGTGGTAAGTAAAAGCTCTCGCGAAAGCATTTTGAAAAGTGGGATTGATTCTTAAACCCATTAGCCACCGCCAGCTTTGCTATGCCTTGGTTGGAATAGGGGTGGATAAGCTGGGGGAGGGCGCGGGCCAATCGATAATCACGCAATAAGTTTCTAAACGACACTTGATGTGATGCCAATACCCGCTTTAAGTAGGGAACGGATACTTTGAGCGAAGCTGCTACTTCGGGCAGCGTGATAGCGTCGAAGTAATTCGCCTCAATAAATCGACAGACTTGTCTGAAGGTGTAAGCATGATCTCGAGAGGCTTCTTCGCCTTCGGTGTTTGCTGAAAACAAGCTATTGAGCTGCAGTAAAAAGGTTTCAGCAATGGTGGAGAGATCTTTAGGAATAGGTCGCGGATTAAGTAACTCTGTGCTCAATACCATAGCCAATCTGCGCAAGCTTTCAGGTACAAAGGTATTGGCACAAATCAGAGCGGGTTCACTGCGAACCACCTCAGGTAAAGCATGGTAAGGAATCTTAAAGCTCAATAGGTTTCTTGACGCATTATTAGAAACAAAAGGAAAGGCAGTGTTAATTAACGACAGGGAACCTACGGGTAAGGTGTAGTTATTGTCGTTTGAGCTAATAAAAACGTCACTAGACAGTGGAATGTAAAGTAAGAAATAAAACGCAGTATCTTGTGCAATATGATGCGCTGTTCTTACGGTAAGGTTGTCGTCACAACAAATGTGACTCACCGTAATATCACCCACGTTAGCGGCGCGTACTTTTCCGTAAAACGGTGCCTTTTCTTCTCGCTCAAGACTTAGCGATACACCGCGCCCAGATATAATCGACGTCCAGTAATCAAACTGCTCGTTCTCGGGAATATCTGTAGTGGTAAGAATATGCATGGAATACTACGGCGCTTTAAGTTCCTTCTTGTATAAAATTCATACTATTGATGTTGAAAAGTTAAATCAAGACGTCAGTCATCTGACGTCTTTTAACTCATTGCTTTTACTGATATTTCTTAAGCTCAAGTCGAGGCACCATACCCTTGTGTACTTCGTCAGGGCCATCAGCAAGACGCAGTGCCCTAGCACCAGCAGCAAATCGAGCCAGTGGGAAATCGCTACACATACCCGCGCCACCATGAATTTGCAGGGCCATATCCACCACAGATTGAAGCATATTAGGCACCACTACTTTAATGGCTGAAATTTCGGTCATGGCATGCTTTACGCCAAGATTATCTATTTTCCACGCTGCATGAAGGGTAAGTAAGCGAGCTTGTTCAATAGCCATACGCGCTTCAGCAACACGCTCTAAGTTACCGCCTAAGCGAATAATAGGTTTGCCAAAGGCTACCCGTTCATGGCCCCGCTTTAACGCAAGTTCTAACGATTTTTCAGCCATACCAATGGCACGCATACAATGGTGAATTCTGCCGGGCCCCAAACGACCTTGTGCTATTGCAAAGCCCTTGCCTAAGCCCATCACTAGGTTGTCTTTGCTCACTCGCACGTTATCAAAATGCATTTCTCCATGTCCGTATGGGGCATCGTAGTCGCCGTAAGCATCAAGCATGCGCTTAATGGTAATTCCCGGTGTATCAAGGGGCACAATCACCATACTATGACGATTGTGCTTGTCGTTTTCTGGGTTAGATAAACCCATAAAAACCGTGATGGCAGCGTTAGGGTGACCTAATCCCGTAGACCACCATTTTTTACCATTGATAATTACATCATCACCGTCTTCAATAATGGTTGCCGCCATATTCGTGGCATCAGACGAAGCAACATCCGGCTCTGTCATGCCAAATACTGAACGGATTTCACCGTTTAGCAGGGGCGTGAGCCATTTGTCTTGCTGCGCTTGATTACCAAAGTGATAAAGCACTTCCATGTTGCCTGTATCAGGGGCATTGCAGTTAAAAATTTCAGGAGCAAATAAGAATTTACCCATACGCTCTGCCAGCGGCGCATATTCTAGGGTAGTCAAACCTTGGCCTTTTTCTGCATCAGGTAAAAAGAGGTTCCACAGGCCAGCGTCTCGCGCTTTCGTTTTTAAAGCTTCAGTGGCTGGATGCAGTTTCCAGTTCTTCCAGTCACCGTGATTATTCTCTTTGTGATGAAAGTCGTACACCTCGTTTTCAATAGGCTCGATATGCTCGGCTATAAACCCATCGAGTTTTTCTAACAACGCTTGCGTTTTCTCGTTATGCGCAAAATCCATAATTTTTACCTGCCTGTGTAAAAGCTGAAACAAACTGTCTATAAACTAGACTAGTGCACACAGCTAAATGAATGAAATGAAATATCATCCTTGATATATTTGAACTTCATTCATAGTGCGATGAGTGGAGAGTAGGTTTTATGGAAAGACAATTTGAAAAGCTCGATTTAAACCTGTTAAAGGTGTTTGAAGCCTTGTGGCAACAGCGCAACATGACCCGCGTGGCGGAAACCCTTCACATCACTCCCTCTGCGGTAAGTCATGCTATGCGCCGGCTTCGTGAGCTATTGGGCGATCCTTTGTTCGTGCGTCAAAAACAACTCATGGTGCCAACGGCAGCGTGTGAGCGACTTGCTCCTGATGTGCTCACCGCACTGGCCAACCTACGCAACGCACTTGGCCATTTTGCCGCATTTGAACCCGCCCACAGTCATCAACGTTTCGTTATTGCTATGCAAGAATCGCTGGAGCAAAGTGTACTGCCTACCTTGTTCAAGCAGCTTGAACTAAAAGCGCCTAATGTTGAGTTAGTAAGTACACGACTAAATCGCGAGACCATGGCAGCTGATCTCGCTAACCGCAATTTGCACCTTGTATTTGATATTGGGCGGCCGATATCTGGGCCTATCTCTCATTGTGTACTGCGAAGCGATACTTATCGTGTGCTATTAAGAAAACAGCATCCGTTGCAAGGCAAGCTTAATGCTCAAAATTATCTCAATGCCCGTCATGTGACCGTATCAAACCGAGCTAAAGGGGCATCGGTAGAGGAGTTAGCACTGCAACGCTTGGGTATCAATCGCCCATCTTTCTGGCGGTGCCAAAACTACCGTGCAGCGGCCGATGTTGCCTCGCAAACCGATGCTCTGCTCACGTTACCCGGTTCTATTGTGGGAGTTTTTGAGGGAGCCGAACTCGACGCCGAAATACTGCCTTTTGAATTGCCAGCATTAGAAACTCATTTGTATTGGCACCAGCAGCAAGAAGACGAGCCAGGCCTAGCTTGGTTAAGAAAGTTGATACTTTCATTGTTCGAGGATTCTGGTCTAACCAGATAGCTTTTGGTACAGTTGTGCGCTGAGCCAAGTCATAAACGCGGAGCGATTCATGAAGGTGCACACGCTATCTGGTTATATTCAGCATATTTACCTTGTTCAAGAGGGCGACAAGCTATTGCTTCTTGATGGGTGTAGTCGTGCCGATGTAGATATGGTTTGTGACTTCATTACCGATACCCTTACCCTGCCCTTATCTGCGCTTAAATTTATTGTGGTTACTCATATGCATCCTGACCATGCCGGTGGTGCTATTCGTTTGCGTTCTCGTACTGGTGCACAAATTGGCGCACATCCCAAAGCGTTCAAATGGTACTTAGGGCTGTCTGGTCGCATCGCGCACATGATTGATATTGCTTTGGCATGGTGGGTAGCTAGTCGTTTAGGCAAAGCCAGACAAGCGCTGTGGTATAACCCAAAGCTCAACCACGACGTAGTGTTAAAAGACGAGCAACGACTCCCCTACTTCGATGACTGGCAGGTAATTTATTCGCCGGGACATACCGACCACGACCTGTCATTAGTTCACGTGCCTACTAAGCAAGCGTATGTGGCTGACTTAATGGTAAAAGTTAAAGGTGAGTTGGTTGCCCCCTACCCCATATGTCACCCTAATCAATATCGACGATCATTGCATCGCGTGGCAACCGCACAACTCGAAACCATATTCTGTGCCCATGTACCACCATTGAAAGTACAAGACATACCCTTTGACGACATTATTCAAAATGCACCAGCATTGCCTAAAAATCATTGGCATTCGGCAAAGAATAGAATAATGCGAAAAATCGGTGGCCGAACAGAAAGGCACTAGTGTTGAAATGTTTATTTTAAGACCCACTATTCACTTATGCCTTTAACTGCTGCCTTGGAATAATGAACGTTATAAAAATTGTCATGCTCGCCATGGGCTTAACAATGAGTTTATTGTGTATGTCTGCACAACACGACGTTGAGCAAGGCAATGCCGTGTCGTATTACGAGGTAGAGGTTGATACGCATAACCTCGATTTGACCTTGTTATATGTACAACAAGCCAGTGCGTTTAACGACATTCGACAGCAGCCCTTATGGTCGTTCGTGGATTTTGTGGTAGATGTATTTAACATCAACAGCAGTCACGTTCATCTTCACTCTGAACCTATTCTAAGCCCATGGTTCAACAACTTAACGTCAATGCGTTTTCGTGTTGAACAGTGGAAATCTAGTAACAGCCTTTATCGCCAGCTTGCTATCGCAGGGTAGCGTCTCTTTTCTGCATTACAAAAATCACCCTTTTAACGCCTGAGTCACGCCATCGCGAGGCCACCAAGTATTTGAAAAGAGACCACTATGAAACAGTTACTTACGCACTTGTTGTGCATCCTTATTTTACTATTAATACTATTGTTATTGCCCAATCCAACCTCGGCTAATACCCCTTTGCAGCAACCCGCGCCCGTTGATTCATCCATAAACGTATCTTCGTTGGTTGCTCAAACCCTTGATGTTTTTGAACAACACTATATTGACCAAACCGCCACACAATCCGTTATCAATGCCGTTAATGAAAGGTTAGATAATGGCCGTTATAACAACATCAACACCCTCACGGAATTTGCTGAAACGGTTGGCCGAGATATTCGAAACATTTCTGGTGATGTGCACTTGAGCTTAATGGTTCAAGACCCAGAAGCGTCCCTTACCCATATTTTGCCGACGGCTCCAGGAAGGTTGACGTACAACCATGCTTTTGAGCAAGTGAAGTACCTATATGGCAACCTTGGATACTTGAAATTTAACAAATTTCACCCAGACGAAAATGCACTTAATACCGCAGATATAGCGATGCAGTTTTTACAACACGCAGACGGACTAATCATTGATTTACGGGACACCATAGGAGGCTCGCCTTACTTAGTTCAACATATGCTGAGTTACTTTTTTGCCCCTGAGACTCCGCTGTGGTCTATCGAATACGGAGACAAGCTAGTTACTGATATGATTACCATAGATACGCAACCTACCCATACGCATTTTAGACAAAACACACCCTTATGGATCCTCACTAGTAGCACCACGGCAAGTGCCTCGGAGCTGTTTGCTGGCGTGTTGCAAGCGCAAGGTAAAGCCACACTCGTAGGTAGCAAAACAGCAGGGGCGGGTTACTACGTTGGGGTAAGGCCCATTACCGATACATTGACCTTTCGAATTTCCCTTGCAAAGCCAGTGCTAGCAACCTCCAACTTTAATTGGGAACAAGTAGGTTTAAATCCCGACATACCCGTTGATGCAGTCGACGCCCTCGACGTGGCGTTTTCCCTCGCTCAGTCTTTAAAGCATTAGGGTGGCAACCATGAGCACATTAAGCAGTGCGCTATTGCCTTTTTTTGTATGTTTAGGTTTTGCAGTTTTAATGGGCTTTTTTGCACTCATGTACCGTTGGGCAAGGCGTCAAAAAGGTGTAGCCATGGCTTTTGGCATGTTGGTGCAAATGTTTTTGCCCGACCCCAACGCACAACAAACCATTGAATGTGTTGCACAGTCGAAGCAAGAGCAAATAAAGCCTTCGCAATCTTCAGAAGGTGAGAACTAAGATAAATAGAAAACGCAATGCCGCTTGGTTTCCAAGTAGGATTGCGCTCTCTTCATACTATATTCTTGGCGATACTGTACAAAGCAGTTCCTACCCTTTTCTTATACTTGAAACAGAGCTTAAGCGGCTAGCGATACAATACTTTCTTTCTTGATTCAATGTAGGTTGTGTGGAGTGATTCTGGCAAAAATGCCAAGTCGGTGAACATAAATGCTACCAGCATTGATGTGCCAGTAATGATGAGAAGTCGTATATGTTTTAGTGTTAGTGTAGTTTCACCAAACAGAGCTTTCGTAAACTTCAATATTGCACGGGCCGTTGTTTACCGTTTGATATTGCTTTAAAAGATAGCAAAAATCTCGTGCAATAGCGTTTTATTTACTAAGTCGATCGCTAACTCTTTATGTAATAAAAAGGCTACTGTTGTTCTGATTGTAGCCCACTATATTAAACGCAGCTTTTGTGACGATACCAGCCAATAATAAAAATCAAAACACCATAGAAAAACACCGCAGACGGAGCATTTACAGTAGCCAAAGTAAAAGAAAAGTCATCAAAAATGATGCCTTCCGCCAATATGTCGAACACTTGATAAAACTCAACTCTGTGAATATTTGCTGCATTCACGGTTAACGTATAGAACTCGTTGAAGCCCGTGGACGTGCCAACTACCTGTTTTGCATCGACTTGGACTCCATCGCTGTTAAAAGCAACTAAAGCAAAACCGTTAACTCCTACATCTAACCCCTTAATACTTACACTAGACACAGCGCTGCTAAAAATCGCTTGTAAAGGCTCACTCGAATCGTGCATTGCACCGCTCACATTTACGATAGTGTTGCTGCCAGAACCTCCTGCTAAACCCCCTTGCAGAGTAACAAGTGCATCGACAAAAGTGACACCTAAACTCGAGTAAAAATTATCGAGTAGCGTGCTTGGTGTGGCATCTTCAAAATTAATACTGATGACAGTTGCGTTTGCAGAGTTTGCTAAGAATAAGAAGCTTAATATAGCGATAAGAACTTTCTTCAAAACACTTTCCTTATGTAGTGGTTAAGCAAGTACGTAAAAAAAGCATAAAATACGCCAGAAATATAACTTGTTGATACCCCTCATAAACATTAAAAGTAAAGTGAAGATGGTGTTGGAGTGTTAAAAAAATGGACACTCTTTAGACTCGCCACAATACAATTTTGCACCTACTACTTGCCTTAGTTCGCATTTATAATGCAATTTGAAGGCGTAATATTTTGGGAGCCACCATGCGTTTATTACACACCATGCTGCGGGTAGAAAACCTTGAAGCATCGTTACATTTTTACACCGAGCTTATGGGCATGCGTTTGTTACGTATGTCAGAAAACAAGCAATACGAGTACACCTTAGCGTTCGTTGGTTATGGCGATGAAAGCGACACCACTGTGCT
>JALUXV010000470.1 GCA_027013165.1 Alteromonadaceae bacterium | reverse complement strand
GCTAACATTTTTGGCTTGAAGCGATAATGCGTTTTCATTTTAATTTTCTCCGTGTTTGCGTAATAAGACAAAACGAGATTGTTGTTTATGACGGTGCGTCCCACTTGTTAACTGAGCGTTATTCAATTAGGAAATTATCCGTAATCTGTAAATGCAATGTTAACGCTAACAAAATATCAGCGCTAGTGGCTTATTAGCAATTTATTAACGTTATGATATTTTCCTGATCCTATTATGAATATTCAGATGAGGCCAAAAGATTAACTGATAGTGGTTTACAGTGTTAGTATGTTTTCTCGCACATCCACCTGGGAAGTATCATGGCACAAGAGTACACAAACGATGCAATTCAAGGGTTAGCAAAGCAGTTTTGGGAGCAAGGTTATTTATGCATTCCACACTTTTTCTCTCAAAAAGTGATGCAAACCTGTCAGAGTGAAATTGAAAATCATTTTGGCGACTCACCAACATTTTTACATGACGATAACTTTATCTCACGTTCTAAAACGGAAGTCATACCCTGGTTTCCTCAGCGTGAGGGCAATTCAGAGTTTGATGTCATTTCCAACAACTCGCTACTTCAAGCCTTATCAGAAGCTATCTTAGGTGAAGGTTGGGATGAACAATACTGCATGGTGATGTTTTCCAAAGCTGGAACCAATGGCCAAGCATGGCATCAAGATTGCCCACCCGAAGACCCAGCCCAATTTAATTTGAATCGATTGGTTTATACCATGGATGTCACGCCAGAGCTGGGTGGCGAGGTATTTGTTAGACCCGGCACACACAAGCAAGGCCCACTAACGACTGGTCCACTATTTGAAGATTTTGATGATCAGGTAGTTTTAGTTCCCAAAGCTGGAACGCTTGTTTTACTTCACGGACATTGCTGGCATCGTATTGGAGAGGTGAAATCAGGTAATCGAGTATCAACCAACTTTCGCGCAGCACCTAAAAACGTGCCTGATGACATTACAGATATCTGTGTTTATCGAAACATGCGTTATCAATTTTCAACCTCTGAAGTACTCGAGAGCTACTCTTAGCTATTTCATCCGTTAATTACACAACGCAGTCCCTGTGGCGACTGCTCGTAGGTATTGCGTCCTCTGTATACCTACGAGCTTTTTACATACTTGATTTAAGTTATCGTTTAAATGTTTTAGGACTGTGTATCTGGGCTTCGCAATGCACTGATCATGCGCTGGCAGTGCAAAGATGCGTCAAAAGTTACCACATTAGATTGAATTATACCTTGCAAAATACAATCACACGCGTGAGCGATTTGAAACTCGAATCCTGATCCCAATCTATCATCTGTAAAACTGTCAACCTCATCATCGAGCACAAAGAGTGTAGCCTGTTTGGCACGGAAAAACTCATCAATAACAATATGGCCTTCGGTACCAATAATATGAGCCACATTGGGAAGCTTAGCTTTGAATGAAGTGTGTAATGAAGCATGACTGTCGCCATAATCGATATGCCAAACCACATCATCTTCTACACCATTGGGTGCCCTACTGTATTTAGTGATGATTGGTTTTATAAACTCCTTGTGAAATAGGTAGTCGAGTGCGACAGGGTAGATCCCCATATCATACAAACAACCACCAGCGAGTTCATAGTCGTATTCACGTCTGTTAGGGTCGTATTCTAAGGGGTAACCAAAGTCAGCTCGCACGTGGAGGAGTTTACCGATTCGACCTTCTTCAACCCAACGCTGTGCTTGTTGAATCGCGGGCAGAAAATACGTCCACATGGCTTCCATAAAGAAACAGTTGTTTTGTTTGGCGATAGATATTAATACATTCAGATCGTGTTCCGAGGTGGTCACTGGTTTCTCACATAACACATGCTTCCCTGCTTGCAGTGCAGACATCGCTTGTTGAACATGCAGAGTGTGAGGTGATGCTATATACACCGCATCTACGTTCGGATCGTTAAATAGCTTATCATAACCTTCATAGGCATTTGGTATGCCGTAAGTCTTTGCAAAAGCTCTTGCATTATCACCGCTGCGCGCGGCGACAGCTATTACTTCAGCGTTGCTTACAAGTGCAATATCTTTAATGAAAGTATGGGTTATCCTACCTGTGGTAACGATACCCCATCTTACGATTTTATTATTCATTTGCAGTCCTTAATTCTTCGACTAGCTTACTTTATTAACTTACCGAGAACTACCACCACTTTCCTTGAAGCCATCTTTCTTCGTTTTGAGTTTCTTTGAGCCATTGCTTCAAAATGTACTCATTTGCTTGTACCCTTGAATCTCCCCAAAATCCTTGTGGGCAAGCGGGATCTCCCGCACGCTTTCCTTCATCACATCGCCACATGGGCTGCACTTCCCAATGCGTATTAATGTAGGCCAGAGCTTTAATAACATCTTTGTTTTCTCTCATAAAATCGAACACAGCTTGGTACCAATTTTGCCAAATCGCTTCAGCCGTTACCGCGGTTTGACGATTTTCAGTAATAAAGCCTTTTGCAAGTGCGCCTGTGCGATATGCTTGAGGGGCAGCTTCGGCTATGATCACCGGCTTGTCATGTAAACGTGCATATTTCAGCGACTGATCTTGCGCAAACTTAGGTGTGTATTCTTGTGGAATCGACCATTGATGGTCGTCACGATAAAACACGGATATACCGAACCAATCTACCACGTCATCACCAGGGTACCAGCGTTCGAAAAAGTCTTCTTGGCTATGGTCGTACAAATAGGCATTTTCACCAGCAATGCTAGGCGCTGGCCAATTTGCTGAGTGCCAAACGCTGGCAACATTGGTTAGTCCCTCGACGCGTATCGCCGTTACGATATGGCGAAAAGCCGCTTTGTATTCTTCAGGTGGGTAGCAGTTCCATGGTCCGTCAAACTCATAACCAATACGCAAAAACACCGGGCGGGGTGCTAAAGAGCCCAAGTAGTCAATAAGTGATGCGAGGCTTTCATCATATTCACCACGGGCAATAGCGCCAGCATGATCCGAACCATCACATTGGTCAAAGGCTAAACCAATGGCAAGTGCGGCTTCAGGCGCTGTACTTAACGATAGATCGAAGTCCACATCACCTGAACCCCAATTACCTAAACGTAAAATACCGTCAAGTGTTTGCGAAGGCGAGGGCGCTTTCAATTGGCTATAAAGAGTTATTCCTTCTAAAGTGTCTTGAGGTATTGCCGTTTGGTAAGCCGAGATGGTGTCTGAATCTTGCCCCATAATGAGGAGTTGCTTTCCCTCAGGCACTGCAAATGAAAGTGGCTGGGCTTCAGGTAAATCAGCATCAAGATAAATACCAGGCTGGTGAATATTGGTGGTGCAAGATGATATCGCTAACAAAAAAAGCGCTGTTAATATGGTATTTCCGTATTTTAAATTCATAGCTGATGTAATGTGGTCGTTTTTATATAAGTAGCAATAAATATCTTTGTTTGAAAGAAATGCCAATAAAATAATAAAAAATGATTATGTTAAAAAACAAATAAAATAATTGTTACATAGTCGAATTTTTCAGAGCCTTAGTCGTAAGATTTATCTTTAAAAGAGAGTGAAATGGCAACAGTATTTAACCCCATTCTTCCCGGCTTTCACCCGGACCCCTCAATAGTGCGAGTAGGTGACGTATACTATATTGCAACGTCTACATTTGAGTGGTACCCAGGGGTATGTATCTATCGGTCGACCGACCTAGTCAATTGGCAACTAGCAGCACGTCCACTGGCAGATTTAACTATGTTAGATATGCGCGGCAACCCAGACTCATGCGGTGTATGGGCACCTTACCTGACTTATCACAATGATCGTTTTTATTTGGCATTTACCAACACTCGTCGTTTTGCTGGTGACTTTAAAGATACGCCCAATTTCATAACGTCGGCTGAAACTGTGGAAGGGCCTTGGACTGCGCCAATTCATGTGAATAGTAATGGCTTCGACCCGTCTGTTTTTCACGATACTAGCGGAAAATCGTACTGGTTAAATATGGTTTGGAATCACCGAAGCGTAAGTGGTCGAAATAATTTCCTACCGCATCGATTCTTTGGCGGCATCCAATGTCAGGAAATAGATTTAAGCAGCGGTAAATTGATAGGTGAATCTAAAATGATATTCGAAGGTTCACCTATAGGCTTGTCTGAAGGGCCACACATAACCAAGCGAGGTGAATACTACTATCTCATGGTTGCAGAGGGTGGTACGGGTAAAGATCATACGGTTACTGTTGCACGCGCAGTGAGTGTTTGGGGCCCTTATGAGGCTGCACCAAATACGCCACTCGTTAGCAGTGCCGCTGCGCCCCATTCTATGCTCAGGCGAGCGGGGCACGGAGACTGGGTTGATTCGCCCCAAGGAGAAACCTACCTTGTACATTTATGTAGCCGCCCTTTACCATATCGAGGTCGCTCGGTGATGGGGCGCGAAACTGCACTTCAAAAAGTGCTCTGGTCTGAGGATGGGTGGCCCTATCTAGCTTCTGGCGGTCGGTCGCCAGCGTCGGTACTTGATTTAGAGGCTGATTTTTTACCCAGTTTAATCAATGAGCACGTTCAGTTTTCAACTCAAGAACTGCCAGATACATACCATTCATTGCGTTACCCCTTGCCAGAGGAAATCTGTTATGTCGACGACGGCTATTTAGTCTTACACGGACAAGAGAGCCTTGGTAGTTGGTTCGAGCAAAGTTTACTGGCTAGAAGGCAGCAGAGTTTCTGTTATAGCTACACTGTTGACTTGGCATTTACCCCAACACATTTCCAACAAATGGCAGGGTTAACCTGCTATTACAACAGTATTAAATATTACTACCTTCACGTGACACACGATGAAGATCTTGGGAGAGTTTTAGATGTGTCTATGTGTGCAGGTAATTGGCACAGTCAGTATCCAATGGATAAACCCATAGTATTGCCCGACACAGGTGTGGTGAGTCTTAAAGCAGAGGTCAACTACGACTTGTTGACGCTACACTATAAGGTTGAAGGTGGTTCATGGATTAAATTACCAATGTGTCTAGATTTTAGTGTGCTGTCTGATGAATTAGGTGATGGTGGCGCTGACGCAAACTTTACTGGTAGCTTTGTGGGGATTTGTTGTCAGGATCTTTCTGGTCACAAGCATCCCGCTAGATTTTCCGCATTACATTATCAAGAATTTTCGGAAGATGAGGTTTAAAAATGGGGCTTAGCCCATTTATTTTTGCGCATAAAAAAGCCCGGTGTGTAATCCACCGGGCTAGTTTTTTGCACCTTGTTATTAGCCGTAAATAATACGGTTTACTTTGTTTTCAAGTAACTCTTGGCGGCCACTTGTGTGCTTGGGTGCTAGTGCATTGGCTAGCGTGTAGTTTGACAGTGATTCTAGCGAGTAGTTGCCCGCCATTACGTCCTTACCAAGCTCTCCGTTCCAACCTTTATAGCGTTCAGATACGGCTTCACCTAGGAAGTCATCTTCAATCATTTTAGCAGCGCGCTTAAGTGACATTGCTAAGTGGTCCATTCCACCAATGTGACCATAGAACAGATCAGTGGGGCAGCTGCTTTGACGACGTACTTTGGTATCGAAGTTAAATCCGCCTGTGCTAAAACCACCCGCCTTAAGAATTTCGTACATTACGAGAGTTAACTCATCAACATTAATAGGGAATTGGTCAGTATCCCACCCGTTTTGCGGGTCGCCTCGGTTGGCATCAACACTTCCAAAAATACCCAGAGAAATAGCAGTTGCTACCTCGTGATGGAACGAGTGACCAGCAAGAGTCGCGTGATTGGTCTCGATATTTACCGCAAATTCATCTTCAAGGCCGTATTGTTTCAAGAAACCATATACTGTGGCACTGTCGTAGTCGTACTGGTGCTTGGTAGGCTCTTGAGGTTTTGGCTCGATAAGTAAAGTACCTTTAAAGCCAATTTTATGCTTATGCTCAACCACCATTTGAAGAAAGCGAGCAAACTGTTTACGCTCTTGTCTAAGGTCAGTATTTAGCAGGGTTTCATAACCTTCACGGCCACCCCAAAGTACATAGTTTGCTCCGCCTAAACGCTTAGTCGCATTCATTGCGTGACAAACCTGTGTTGCACCGTAGGCGTATACTTCCGGATTGGGGCTAGTTGCAGCACCGCCAGCGTAGCGAGGGTTGCTGAACAAGTTCGCTGTACCCCAAAGTAGTTTAAGGCCAGTTTCTTCTTGTTTTTGCTCTAAAATGTCGGTCATTTTAGCGAAGTTTTCTTTGTATTCCCCAATGCTGTTGCCTTCAGGAGATACATCGATATCGTGAAAACAGTAATAGGGAATGTCTAGTTTGCTGAAAAATTCGAACGCGACGTTGGCTTTTTCTATAGCACGCTCCATAGGGTCTCCAGGCTTAAGCCAAGGGCGACCAAATGTACCTTGTCCGAATACGTCTGCGCCATCCCAACAGAAGTTGTGCCAGTAGCACGCGGCGAAGCGCAAGTGTTCTTTCATGGTTTTACCAAGAATAACTTCGTCAGCGTTGTAATGTCTGAAGGCTAGTGGATTGGTAGACGCTTCGCCTTCAAATTTGATTTTGTCAATTGATTCAAAAAACTGAGCCATTGATTGCTCTCCTATGTTCACTTGTCGTGAATTATTCTCGTTTAACATGGCAGTAACAATTATGTTTTTTGCCATTGGGTTTGTGCTTATTTACCTAATGCAATTGAAATTACGCTAGTGTGTTTGCTACCGTGATGGCATGCTCAGACAACAACTTATAATTGCTGTATCTGGTGTTTAATCCGTCAGCTTTTGCAGGATTGGGCGTATGGCTTTTAACTAGTGCTGGTGGTGGACAAA
Organism: Alteromonadaceae bacterium; assembly: GCA_027013165.1. Lineage (GTDB taxonomy): Bacteria > Pseudomonadota > Gammaproteobacteria > Enterobacterales > Alteromonadaceae > Alteromonas. The sequence goes on along the minus strand of JALUXV010000470.1, from coordinate 2,098 downwards.
GGTTCGCTACTGGTTCACTGGCAAGCGCTCCTACCATGGCCAATCTGGCAGCACCTAAAGCGGGTCCAACTTCGCCACCTTCACGGTATTCCAGTGTGATTTGCAATACGTCACACAAGAGCTGTCTCCAATAGTCGCTTCTTGCACCACCGCCGATCACCGACAGCACTGATAAATCAATATTGGCGTCGCTAATCACGTTCAATCCGTCTTTAAACGCAAAGGCAACTCCCTCTACTACCGCGTAAGTCATCTCAGCACGCGTGGTGAGAGCGCCCAAGCCATAAAACTGTCCGCTAAGGCGAGGATTATTGTGAGGCGTTCGCTCACCGCTTAAATAAGGTAGGAAATAGCAGTTGGTATTTGTGATCTCGGCTTGCGCGAGCTCATCTAATAGCGCTTGTACGTTGCCGTTTGCTGTTGTGTCGGCGAACCATTGCAAACAACTCGCAGCACTCAGATGTACTGACATTACGTGCCAACTGTCATTGACGGCATGGCAAAAACTGTGTAGTGCAGCTTGAGGGTTGGCACAATATTGGTCTGTGACAGTAAAAATAACGCCAGAAGTGCCCAAGGAAATCATGCCCTGTCCGTTATCAACAATGCCTACACCAACGGCACCGGCTGCGTTGTCACCGGCACCACCAACGATAGGAATAGAACTGAGTCTCCAGCGAGCTGCTAAAGAAGGTAACAAATGCCCTGTGATAGCAGTACCTTCGAAAAGTACCGGCATGTGACTTTGGTTTAAACCACAAACGCCTAGCATGGTATCTGACCAAGAACGCTTTGCAGTATCTAACCAAGATGTACCTGCTGCGTCGGAAGTCTCTGAAGCATATTCTCCACTGAGTAACAATCGTAGATAATCTTTTGGGAGTAATACTTTGTGAACTTGTTCAAATATTTCAGGCTCGTTTTGTTTCACCCACAAGAGTTTGGGCGCGGTAAACCCTGGCATCACTAAGTTACCAGTGATGTCAGCTGATGTTGGCACTTGCTCCATAATTTGTTGGCATTGTGCTTCGCAGCGGCCATCATTCCAAAGAATGGCAGGGCGCAAAACATTATCTGACTCGTCCAACAACACGGCACCGTGCATTTGTCCTGCCAGTCCTATTGCCGCTACGTGAGACAGCGCGTCTTGTTTAGCCAGTTGGTCCATGCACTGGCAAAGGGCAATCCACCAGTCTTTTGGTGTTTGTTCAGACCACAATGGATAGGGAGATTGTACAGTGAGAGAAGCTGATTCGCTGAAGAGTACGCGGCTGTCTTTATCACACACAACAACTTTAACGCCTGACGTTCCAAGATCAATTCCTAAGTAATGCATAGTGTTTTCTCGTTATAAAGGCACTTAGGCATGGTGACTAATCAGTGTTTAAACAGCAATTACGAAAAGTTACAAGCCTGTTAACAATTCTACTATCACACTGTTGTTAATGAAGTTAACATCGTATTATCGATACATCTATTGTTGTGGATGCAGTTATTTATGTTTGAAGTTAGGCACAGCATTTCTTTGTTATTTAACGCCAATAAGGTGTACGACCGACAAATCATTGAAGGGATAGGAAATTACCTTCACGCTTCAAAAGCGAACTGGGATGTGTACTTAGAAGAAGATTTTTACTGTCGCTTAGAACATATCAATGAGTGGTCAGGGGACGGCATCATTGCAGACTTTGATTCTGAAGCTATTCGAAACGCTTTACAGTCGTGTGAGAAACCCGTCATTGGGGTTGGAGGGTCCTACAATAACCCTGAGGATTATCCTAGCGTACCTTATGTTGCCACTGACAATGTTCAAGTGGTTTCAGAGGCGTTTAATCACCTAAAAAGCAAAGGACTAGAGCGCTTTGCGTTTTATGGTTTGCCCATTGATGCGTCTCATCAATGGGCGAAGGAAAGAGAGACGGCTTTTACTCAGCTGGTAACTAATGAAGGTTATAAGGGACATGTGTTTCGAGGGGTAACCACGAGCCCAGATACTTGGCAGTACGCTATCAATCGATTGGCGGATTGGCTAGAAAGCTTACCAAAACCCATTGGTATCATAGCTGTGACCGATAGCCGTGCTAGGCATATTCTCCAA
>JALUXV010000469.1 GCA_027013165.1 Alteromonadaceae bacterium | reverse complement strand
AGCTGTTCACCTGCTTTTTTAATATCCTTGCCGAGTCCTTCCATTGTTGCACAGCCCGTTGTCATACCGGCAACAGCGATTAATCCGAATAAAAAAAGACGTACATTACGAAACTTCATGGGATGTCTCCAAACAAAATTAAAACTGTTTTCTAATTATCATCGCTAGGACTATCACCGTCTTCACTAGCCGATGGCTGGGAAGCACCATCATCTGTTTGGTTTTCAGGTAAAACAGAATCGTTAAGCATAGCGTTGAGTTTCTCGCCTCCCTTCGCACCGAAGTCCAACGTGCGAATGGGAAAGGGAATGAGTATATTAGCATCGCTCAATGCTCTCTGAATGGCAACGATTACCTGATGTCTTGCCGCCAGAAAACCGGGCTCGCCCGGGTATTCAATCCAGAACCAGACCAGCAAATTAATACTGCTGTCGCCAAAGGACTCAGCCCACACACCGGTTTCTTCTTTTCTGATCACAAAGTCAAATTCATTAACAGCTTCGGTTAACACTTCGGCGGCTTGCTGAGGATCGTCCGCGTAGGAGATGCCGACCGGTACTTCAATGCGGCGATGGCCATTAACGCTGTAGTTGGTAAGTATGTTGCGAAACAGGATCTTGTTGGGAATGATTTCCCGTTGACCAAAAAATGTCATCACATGGGTATTGCGCAGGTTTATCGCCTCTACGTTACCAAATACGCCTTCGGCTTCGATGACATCGCCAATCTGAAAGGGTTTACGCACCCCCATGGCAATCCCGGCTATCAGGTTCTCGGTAATGTCCTGGAACGCAAAACCAATGGCCAGACCAACAATACCAGCACCGGCCAGTAACGAGGTTACTGTTCCCCGTAGCCCGATAAAATCCAGTGCGATAAAAATACCCGCGGTCGCAATGGCGACTTTAATAATGGAAGTGAGCAAGCCGACAATTTGCGTGGAATCAAAGGTGCGGGATAACACGCGGTGGGCGAGATTACCGACAATTTTGGCTAACAGGCCAAAAGCCATGGCAATAAAGATGGCCACGGCAATATTAGGCAGGTGCTTGATACTTGCTTCGACCCAACGTTCAAGCTTTTCATTGATTAGTTGCCAGAAAGTATCGAGTTGTAGTGCTTTCATAATTCTCCACAAACAGACGGTAAGTCATCGGGTTGATTGTCTGAAACGGGTAGTGCAAGCATTGCACCATAGATTGTTGTTATTTAACTTTATGATTTATTGATGAATTTAAGTTGTTCTGAATAAGGTGGGAGCATCGCGTGAGTAAAATTTTCCTGCTAAACACGAAAGGATTACCCTGCTGCATGGATTCCTTTACAGTTGCTGGCATAAAGAAAGCTGATGTGCCTTTGTGAGGCCGCCAACATTCGTTAAGGTACTATTTAACATCTTCAATCAAGGAGTTCTTATGACCACTAAGCTAAATGATACTGAAATTGCAGAGCAACTAGCCGCCTTAAACACCACCTCGGCAGAGGGAAGCGCCTGGCAGC
>JALUXV010000468.1 GCA_027013165.1 Alteromonadaceae bacterium | reverse complement strand
CATAAGCAGCACCGATACGGCGGGTTTCAATCCACTGGTCGATATCGCTTTCTAACCAGCCCACCGCACGCGCGCCAATACGAATGGAACGGGGAAATTCACCGTTGGCCATCAAGGCATAAATGGTGCTGCGGCCAAAGCCTGTTTTGGCCTTTACCTCGGGCAAGCGCAAAATCCGCTGCTGACGCGCTGGGTGTGTTGATGTGGTGGATGATTGTGTAGTTGGGTTCATCGTTTGCTTCCTCACTGATCTGTTAAGTTCAGTTAGGAGTTTGCCAGTACTAAACGGACGCAGTAGGCAGATAAATGCCCAGATCGTGCAGCTTTCTGAGGGTACAAGTAGCTACTTGCCCCAGTTTGTAGATAGTGCCCAAAACAATAAATGCTCTGTGGGCAGAGTTAGTGCGTGGCTAAGTGGCGTGAACTAAGGCTTTGCCCAAACTGCCCCAAAAGCCCAAGGGATGAGCGAAGTGTTAAAACACATGGAGTATGAGGCAAAGCATAAAGTGAAACTAAAACTTCTTTATCTGCTGAAAAATGAAAATATAGTTTCACTGACTCATTAAACGTTAAACGCTGATTGTTTCATGGCTTGCTCCGCTCGGCTGATCCCTAGCCGCTTAGCAACGGTTTGCCATTGCTTAACCGCAATTAATACTTCATCGTAAATTTGCGTGGCTTGGGTTTGCGAAAGTCGGAAGAAATCTTTTACATCAAAGGCTAGTTGGTAGTCTAAAGTGTTGTCTGCATCGGTAATATTCAGATGCAGGCCATGCTTACCCACTATCGGGTTTAAATCATAAGCGGGTGACAACTTCCAGCCATTCTTTGTTAATAAAAACCCATGGTTACGCAGGTGGTCATCCGTGTTGGACACCGCAATATTAAACACAATACGTCGCCATAACTGTGCTAAATCAGCTTCGGTTTGTGCACCAGAATTGGAAATAAATTCAGCAATCTCTAAGTAGCTGGCACCTTGAGATTGTTCACCATCATAGTATTGAAGCTGTGTCATGGCCGATGAAAAATGCAGCCGCTTTTCACCGTCGCGGTCAAACCGTTTGGTTAAAAAGGTATGGTGCTGTGACGAAAACTGCCTAATCTCACTTGGATACATGTCAATACCTGCCGCCAGAGCCAACTCATAACAGACCATCTCCCACGCGCCCACGTCATGGGTATCATTTAGATTGGGGAACTTGGCAATCCACAAGTGGCTTTGTTCATCTGTCACACAAGCCTTGGGTCTTGCACCACCTAATGATGAGCCTGGAGAAATCAGCATTTTCAACCAGCGGTAATACTCGTCACTGTCGATGTTATCGTCTTTTTCAATCTGCATTGCTGCGTGCTCTAGCTCTCGCAAAGAAGCCATTGGCGGCGCAGCAAACTCAGCGTTGTCATCTAAAAACGCAGCCGAGCCTGTTCGCTTAAATCGAATACCACCCATCCGGTAAGAGTCGTGTACGCCCAGCAGGTAATCCAACTCGTTTAATC
>JALUXV010000467.1 GCA_027013165.1 Alteromonadaceae bacterium | reverse complement strand
GCTTACTGCTTTTGACGCCAAGTAATTACTCAATATCAGCATAAACAAAACAGGGGCCGTAACGTCGGCCCCTGTTTTGTTTTTTAAATTAACCAAAGTGGTTGAAGCAAATTTTGTTGCCGTCTAAATCGTGAACATAAGCGCCATAGAACATATCTGGTACGCGTTGGCCAGGCTCACCATCGCATGTAGCGCCAAGCTCAATAGCCTTCTTGTATAGTTCATCGACCTTCTCTTTACTGCCAGGGGCAAAAGCTAGCATGTTGCCATTACCAGGGTGTGCTTCTTCTTCGTTGTAAGGAATACACACTGCTACCATGGGGTTTTTCATAGATTCACCAATAAAAGCAATTCTATCCATACTGATAAGACGTTTTGCGCCAAGCCCTGCGAATAATTGCTCATAAAATACTGCCGCTTTTTCTAAATCGCTGACACCAAGAGTTGCGTAACTGATCATCAATGAGATTCCTTTTAAAACATTTTAATACTAGTACACGTGACTACTACGAAAGGTATCCAAGTTTGGATTGTAGTCAGGGATAAATCTAGTATGGGGGCGTATTCAGTAATTGCGACCTTCGTTTGAAGATTTAGTCGAGTTTACACATCGGCATTTTATTAGCGCTTCTAAAATCACAGTTGAATCAAAAACATTCTCTCGTTCAGTTTTACCATTGTTTTCAAAGAATACACTGGTGTTTTAAGCGAGGGATCCACAAATGAATAAAAGGTTAGTTGCAACCATTGCTGCCACGATATTGGTTTCTTCTTATGCTTACCCTGAAACACTCACATCGCCACTCCAGTTAGCATCTAGCTACAATATTGGCCAAGACAGCATCGACCTTGAAAGCTATTGGGTGAGCGAGAAACTGGATGGTATTCGCGCAAGATGGACTGGCAGTCAGTTGCTAACAAGAAATGGTAATCTTATCTATACGCCAGATTGGTTTACCGAAAACTGGCCGAATGTTGCCCTTGATGGCGAGTTATGGATTGCCCGTGGAAAATTTGAAGAAACCGCATCGATTGTGCTAAGTCATACGCCGGATGAAAGGTGGAGTAAGATCACTTTTAAGGTATTTGACTCGCCTGATTCTCAGGCGACATTTGACAGCCGTTTGTCAGAGTTACGTGTACTGAGTAATTCTCTGCAAACCAATACTCTGTCACTTGTCTCTCAACATTTGTACTCGTCTCTCGAAGCTCTAAATCTAGCACTAGACAGGGTAGTTGTCAGTGGTGGAGAGGGGCTGATGCTTCATCACAAACACGCCAGATATATTCACGGTAGAAGTGATAGGCTGTTAAAGCTAAAAAAGTTCGATGACGACGAAGCGAGAGTCATTGGGCATATATCGGGGAAAGGAAAGTTTGCCAATTTCATGGGAGCATTACTTGTTCAAACAAAAGACGGTGTAATATTTAAGCTAGGTAGCGGGTTTAGTGACGAAGAGCGAGAAAATCCACCACCCATTGATAGTTGGGTTACTTACAAA
>JALUXV010000466.1 GCA_027013165.1 Alteromonadaceae bacterium | reverse complement strand
TTAAATTCTTCTTGAAACATAACACTAAGCTAAGGGGCAAATGTACAATGCGATAATCGCGAAGCCGCATTGTATATTTGTCCCAGCAGCCCGCGCAGCGGGATGCGACTTGAGCGTTTTGTTATGTCGCATACCGTTATAGCTCAAACCGCCTAATTCCATTAGCAAAATAATATATCGCAAGTGCAGTTAGTAATAGATAGGGTAGGTCTACCATGAGCGTTAAATAGTGTTTTGAACCATCCTCGAAAATTATTGGTGCGAAAAGACCTGTTACTATTGGTACGAAAATAGATAGTGCAAGAAACTTACACCCCTTACCAATACTGCCTAGTGTAACGTTTTCACTATTGGTGGCGGCTACTCTCAATCTGGAAGCGAGCAACCAAAGCACAATTCCTAATGCAATATTAATCAGTGCATCAGCGGTAGTGATTATTAATGTATCTAAAAAATCTTCCATTTAATCCTAAAACCTTACCGAGCGACATAACACCCCGCTTAGGGGCGAAAATACGTGGGCTATAATAACGAGCGAAGCGAGGACAGCCCACGTGTTTTTGTCCCAGCACGCCCCGCGTGCGTCTACAGCGGTTTGTTATGTTGCATGTTTATTTCGGGCCGCTTTTTTTGATTTTGACCCACAACTCATTAGCCTTCTTGATCTCTTCGTCAGATGGGCGTTCAACAGGGTGTTTTGGATTTTCATGTTTTTTGCGAAGATTAGAAAAATTTTCTAGTCCTAAGAACATTGGATGTAAATCTGGCTCTTTACTTCCGATATCCATCTCCATTTCAGCACAACACTTAATTAATGTTCCTAAATCTTTTGAGATTAACTTCCTAAGTTCAACTGGAATCTTTCTTGAAATTTCCTCAATTGTTACTTCCAGGATAGCGAGTTGTTCAAGTAAATTTTCTGCGAATTCACGATCCATTTGATTTCCTTATTGCAACATAACACTGTAACCGTTCACCAGGGCCCTATTGACAGGCAGCTTTGAAGTCGTTGAGTAGTGGATAGCTAGTTTTGTTCAGCGTTGCAGCCAGGATTGCCCGAATCCAATTCAGAGGATTCAGCTTTTGCTTCCGGCAGGTTTCTACAATAGTGAGGATGCGTTGTCTGAACAATTCCCCTCTGTGAGACCAGACACCATAGCTGCCTTTTCGCCACAACACATAGCTTCGCAGTGAACGCTCTGCTTCATTATTTGTCAGCGGTACGCCATTATGTTTGAGAAACACCCAGCACATGTCATCGTATTTAAGCAGCAGCTTGCACCGGTTCTGATAGCGTGGTGTGACACAACGTCTTGATGCCAATTCCAGTTGTTCTCGCCAGGCGATACGTAGTTTTTCCATTCGGTCCCGGTATCGCTTTTCACTTAGTGCGTTACGCTCATACCGGTGTTGCAGCCGGAACAGTATGCGAATGAGCCTGACTAACGTTGTTCCATAGGTTTTATTCGTGCCCCAGCTTTCTGCCAGCGCATTCATATTCCTTAAGATATGCGCCCAGCACAATTGTCGGTGGTCTGCATCAATGTAGTGATAACCGGCATACTGGTCGGTAACAACGATGTTTTCTGGATTATCGCCCAGCAGTTTCTTCGCTGCCCATGCTCCACGTGAGAAGTGTGTCATAAAGCAAGACAATTCAGCTGTGCACACCTGCCACATCCAGCGGTTTTCGTTGCCGCGCTGATGACGAGTTTCATCACAGTGTACGACCGCCTCATTTTGCATAATCTCCCGGATATCCTGATACGCTGGCGTCAGTACTGCACTGACGCGGCCTTGTGCTTCAGAGATAGCCCCACGACTAAACGACAAGCCAAAGTTTTGTTCAAGCTGTTGCTGGATTTTACTGATACTCTGATGAAACTGGCCTGACTGCATCGCCACATAGGCCAGCAGGTTATTACCCATCTGCCCTTGATTCACATTGTCAGGTAAATTGGCTTTGACCGTTTTACTGCACTGGCAACACTGTCCCTGATAAAGTTGATGCTCAACAACGGTAAAAGCTTGGCTGGGAATATCAAACACCTGATGACGACGGTAGGGTGAATGACTGACATCAATTACACCGCCACAAGCGCACGTATCTTCCGGGTAGTAGGTACGGGTCTCATCAACGCTATCAGCCATTACCCGCTTACAGCCCTTATGACCGGATTGCGCACCGCGCTTACGTCCTGTTGGCTTTTTAGTCGGTGCAGAAGAACCCGCCCCTGGACCATTAGAAGATGGCGGGCGAGATGAATTACGACTGTTCTGATTCAGTCGATCTTCGAGGTCGTTAAGCCTGTCCCAGAGTGCTTCAATTACTAACTTAGCATCTTCAAGATTGCTGACTTCAGGCGGCTTGGGTGGTTGCTTTTTACGTGACATGAAAGCACTCTGACAGACTGGCGAGATCAATCAATAGGATCTCTAAGATCGTTGAAAATAAATATTTTTAGCTGTCAATAGGGCCCTGGTGAACGGTTACAGTACTAATTAGCAAGAACTTTTTTATTGATGGGCGATGAAGGTGTAGTACAGCTAAAGCGCCTTAAACCGCGCCACAACCTGTTGCCCCTTTTCAAGTCCTAGCCGCGATAACGACAACACACTAATACGAGAGTAAAAGCAGTGATTACCTGCCTCTAAAGTCAGCAACACTTTTCCCGTAGTTTTGGCCTCGCTGTCATTAATCATTTTAATTTCACAGCGCAATGCATTGAGTATGCTCGATTGCTCACTGGCTATTGAGTGATTATCGCTAGGAATAGATATGCTGACATCGCTTGCATATAAAACAAACTTTGCTCGACTATCCACCACAGAGCACTGATTCACAAACAGTGGTGTATTGTCTATGCTCACGGTTTGCAGGGCGTGGGCAGATTGCTCGGCAGTCTGTGTGACCTCACCTTCGAGAAGTGCAAAAGGATTGCTGCCTAATTCATCTACCGACAATGCTCGTAACACATCTTGAGTCATACCACAGTGTTGATTGCGGCCCTTGTCGATGATTAACAGTGCATCGCTGAACAAGGCGAGATCTTGCCAATCGTGAGAGACAAACAGGCATCTAAAATAGCCCGCTACAGCACTGGCCGACAGGAAATGATAGATCCTGTGTCTTCGCGCGATATCGATAGCACTCAACGCTTCATCGAGCAGTAGAATGTCTGGGCCATTGAGCAAAGCTCTAGCAATAGCAACGCGCTGCCCTTCTCCACCAGAGAGTGTGGTAACAGGGCGCTGTAATAGCTCACTGATTTCACACCCTTCGACAACCTTTTGGAAATCAATACCACCTTGCTTTGCATAGCGCTGAGACAGCAAAAGATTGTCTTGCACACAAAGATTGGGAAACAACATGGGCTGCTGAAACACCACGCCCACTCTGGCGGCATCAACGCCCCAATCTACATTGACCTTTGCGCTGGCCTCAGCACCTGCTAGTGCGCTGAGCAAGCTACTCTTTCCTGCACCTGATACCCCTGATACACCGACCATTTTCGCCGTTGGTGAAAATGAGGCCGACAAGGAAACTCGCTGATTTAACGAGATTGAGAATTCCACCCTAGGCCTCCTTTTCCGTTAAACCAATACAGCACCACCATCAACAGTAGTGAGAACGCCAATAACACCAAAGACAACGTATGAGCGCCCGAGTAATTCAAAGACTCAACCTGTTCGTACAAGGCTATCGACACCACTTGAGTTTCCTGTGGGATGTTCCCTCCAATCATCAGTACCACACCAAACTCACCCAAGGTATGTGCGAAGCTCAAACCAAATGCCACTACAAAAGACGATTTGCACAGGGGAATTACTAACTTAGTAGCGATGGCAAAAGGTGTAAGATGAAGGGATTTTGCTACCGTTAAATAGCGATTATCGAGCTGCGAAAAGCCACCATAGAGAGGTTGCACCGCAAAAGGCATAGAATACAGGAGTGAGCCTAAAACCAAGCCTTCAAAGCTAAACGCGAGAGTGCTGCCAAAGGTATTGAGCCAAAACGCCCCCAGTGGGCTGTCGGGTGAAAATGCAATGAGTAAATAAAAGCCAAGTACTGTTGGAGGTAATACGAGAGGAAGCGCAATTATCCCCTGTACTATGGGCTTAAACCCACTTTGCCACCGAGCGAGCCACCACGCCAGTGGCGTAGCAATAATCAACAGCAAAACACTGGTCACTAGGGCCAGTTTAACGGTGAGCCAAATGGCGGGAAGATAGTCTAGAGGCATTACTCATTCGCCCCAGGTTCTGCAATAGTTTCGTAACCAAGAGCAACTAAACGCCGTTGGACATCAGCCGACAATAGAAAGTCCACAAAGGCACTAGCTCGATGCTTGTTATCTTGAGGGGCGGTAATGGCCAAGCTCTGTACTATGGGTTCGTGTAAGTGAGATGGAACCTCTAGGATATCGTTTCGGTCTACCACCAGCGAGCGTGCAACAAATGCTACTGGCACATTACCCGACTCGAAAAACTGATAGGCTTGAATCACATTGTTGCCTTTCACCATTGACGCTTGTGCACATTCCCAAGCGTTTCCTTGCGACAATACTTCTTTTGCAGCCACACCGTATGGCGCAATGGCGGGGTTCGCTATCGCTAGGCGTTGAGAGGAAGCGCAAAATACGTCATCTAACTGCTGCCAATTTAGTGTATCAATATCGAATAGGCTTGCATCTACTATTAAAGCAAGCTGCCCTTGGGCGTATGGAAAAACGTCGTCGGCGTTTACTTTACCTGACGTTATAAGTGCATTGGGTCGTGCACTGTCGGCAGATAAAAACAGGTCAAACTGCGCGCCTCTGGATATCTGCGCAAACAGTGTTCCACTAGAACCCACGGAAATGCGTACTGGTATTCCCGTTTTTTCCGTATACAAGGCGGCGATTTGCTTGGCTGGCTGAGAAAAGTTGGCTGCAACGGCTATTTTTAATGGGTCTTCGTCGTTCTGCGTGGCTAATGCGTAATTCGTAAATATTATCGCGAGAAACACCATAGGTAATGCGGCAGCCTTAACAACCCAGCTAAACCCATGTGTTCGGCAACAATGCATGTTAATTCTTCGCTTTTGGCGTTAACCACGCCATCGCTGCTTGTTCGTCAGAGGCTTTCACCTCAACCCAATACTCGCCATCGGCAGCAAATTCCTTCTTCCACAAAGGAACCGATTTTTTTAGGAAGTCCATTAAATAACAGGCAGCGTCAAAGGCAGATTTTCTATGAGAGGCACAGCATCCGACCCAAACGATTTGTTCGTTGTTGTGTAGCCGCCCTACGCGATGCACCACACCTATATTCCTCAACTCGAATTTATCCATGGTGTCTTGCGCTAGTTGAGTGAGTGCGGTTTCTGTCATCCCCGGATAGTGCTCCAGCGAAATACCGTCAATGGTTCCATCGGCGTTTGTATCACGCACCAGTCCCGTAAAAGTCACGATGGCACCAACGGCGCCTGCATGCTCCTGTTGAGCTTGTGCAAGTAGCTCGTCGTACAAACCTTGTTGTGAAAAGTCGTTGGTGACTATTCGCGCAAACATGCTAGCCCCCAGTCACTGGCGGGAAAAAAGCGACCTCGTCACCGGCCGCTATTGGCGTGTCGGGCGTGCAGAGCTGCTGATTTTTCGCGCAAATTACAGTTCCATCGAGGGCAAGCGCCCATTTTTCATTTTTTGCTTTCAAACTCAACAACACATCTGCAATGGTTTTATGGGCGTCCAGCGAGAACTCCAATTCGCCTTCACCACTCACTTCACGTACCTGAGCGAAGGTTTTAATAACAAGAATGGTTTCCATGTTAACAGCTCTGGGTTGATGCTTGATTGTTTTGCCAATGGCCTGTCTTTCCACCTTTTTTATCAAGCACCCGAATGCCTTCAAAATGCATTGCCGGGTCAATCGCTTTGCACATATCAAACAATGTCAGCAGTGCCACATTTACGCCCGTTAACGCTTCCATTTCAACACCGGTTTTACCACTGAGTTTACAGTAACACTGTGCGCGAATACGTTGATTTTCAATGTCGATATCAAAAGAGATATCAACTTTTGACAAGGCTAACGGGTGGCACAGCGGAATAAGATCAGCACAGCGCTTGGCTCCCTGAATACCGGCAACTCTAGCTACCGCAAATACATCGCCCTTAGCAATTTTTTCTTCACTGATTTGACGCAGTACATCAGCGCTGGCATAAAGATAACCTTCGGCGGTGGCTTCACGAACGGTGATCGCTTTTTCGCTCACATCCACCATGTTGGCTTCGCCGCCGGCATTTAAATGACTAAAAGTACTCATACTCGCCTCACACTAAGTGCTTAACGAAGTTACACGGAGTAAAGTCTGCATCTAACTGACTTGCGATAATTTTCTCCCACGCAGTGCGACAAGCACCTGTTGAACCGGGCAAACAGAAAATCACTGTGTTGTTGGCAAACCCTGCAATGGCACGAGACTGAATGGTGGATGTACCAATTTCTTCGTAGCTAATGTGACGGAAGAGTTCACCAAATCCGTCAACTTCTTTGTCGAATAACACGCTAATAGCTTCTGGCGTTGAATCACGATGGGTAAATCCAGTGCCACCAGTAATGAGAACGGCATGAATGTTTTTATCAACGATCCACTGAGACACTATGGCTCGTTGTTGATAAATGTCGTCTTTGACTAAATCCCGTGCTCCAAGCACATGCCCAGCCGATGTGAGGGCTTCCACCAAATAATCCCCAGACTTGTCAGTTTCTAAGGTTCGTGTATCAGAGATAGTGAGAACCGCAAGGTTCAATGGCTGGCTAACAGTAGACATAAGAATTCCTAAAATGCGCTGCGAATTCCAAGCGGGTTTTGTTACAGTACATACCCTTAAGTTTGAGTACGACGCCCTTGGCTTTTGGAACTCATTAATTTTATCCAACAAATGTACCTTATTAAGTAAGGCTAAACACGTTGAATTCAATAACGAAATGTAAATAGCTATGCCTAAACCGCTTTCTCACACTGACGCCATGCGCTTTAATCGCCAAATAGTGCTTCCTCAGATAGATCTTGAGGGACAAGAGCGTTTGGCAGAAAGCCGCATTTTGGTTATCGGCGTGGGTGGACTTGGTAGTGCTGCGGCAAATAGTTTGTGCGCTAGCGGTGTGGGAAACCTCACCTTAGTGGATAACGACACCGTTGAGGCGACGAATTTACCTAGACAAACCTTGTTTGATGAAACCCAAATTGGTGAAGGAAAAGTCATTGCCGCTAAGCAGCGTTTGGAAGCCATCAACCAGGCATGTGCTATCACAGCACTTTCCACTTCGATCCATGCGCAAGATATCAATGCGCTAATCGCACAACACGACGTAGTACTCGATTGTACTGATAACACAGATAGTCGCGATGCCATTAATAAAGCCTGCGTAGAACAGGGCGTAGCTTTGGTGTCTGGGGCAGCCATACGTTTTGAAGGGCAGCTCTTTGTTTATAAGCCGAGAGCATCTGCTTGCTATGCCTGTCTTCGCACACTTTTTGACGCACCCGAGCTGAGTTGTACTGAGGCGGGGATATTTTCCCCCGTGGTAAATATTATTGGTATCTATCAAGCTATGCTTGCCATGCAGCTCATTATGGAGGTAGGTGAAGTACCACTAAACGCCCTACTCACCTTTGATGGACTAGGCCACCAATGGCAGCGATGGTCTTTGCCCAAACAGCCCAATTGCCCTGTTTGTGGTGAATAGCACCCATAAGAAATAGAAATAGAACAAAACGATAGAGAGACTTCCAACATGACCATAGACGTGACTAAGCAACATATCGTCGTCGCGCAAAACGCCTCGGGGCGTAACATGAACGTACCAATATACCGATTGAGAGGCAGTCGCCCTGGGCCAACAGTATATATTCAAAGCTCAATACACGGTGCGGAAGTACAAGGTAACGTTGTCATTTATCATCTCATCCAGCGCTTAAAGCAGTTGGATATTTGTGGTGAAGTTATTCTAGTACCCAACTGCAACCCAGTTGGTACGAATATAAAAGCAGGTGAATACACTCTTGGACGCTTCGACCCCGTTAACGGTACCAATTGGAATCGAGGATATCACTATGATCCTAATTTAGTGGCTGACTTTGCCAAAACCGTTACCCCAGAAGAATCCATTGAAGGCATTAAACGCCGTTTTCGCCAATGCTTATCTACAGCCATTGATGAAAAACTTGCGTCTCCTTGGGGACTTGGCCTAGCACAGCAGCTTAATCTTAAACTTCAACAAATAGCCGTTAATGCCGACTACGTTTTGGATTTACATAATGGCCCAGTATCTACACGCCATATCTATGTACCTGAATACGCAAAGGCAAGCGCTACGTTATTTAACATTCCCCATTGTATTTTTATCCCTAACGTATTTGCTGGTGCGCTAGACGAAGCGACCTTCTGCCCATGGTGGGCGCTAACCGATGCGATTGAAAACAGTACAGGTAGAAAGGTGAACTTTGAGGTAGAAGCCTTCACCCTCGAAATGGGCAGCCAAGAAGTCATCAATTTTAAAGAAGGCGACGAGGATGCCGAGAGCATTCTGGCCTATTTAAATGCCAAAGGTTCTCTACATCAAAACGGGATCACGCCCAAAGCCATCGACCGTGTCGGTGTGTATTTGAAGGACTACAAAACCCTTTTTACCGATTGGGGTGGCATGGTGGAGTACATCGCAAAACCGGGGCAATACGTCAAACAAGGGGAGCCATTAGCGCAAATCCTCAACATTGATGATTTAGACAATGAAAACGGCAGTCGAATCTTAAACGCCCCGTGTGATCTTATTCCCATCTTACACTTTCCATCGGCATCGGTACTGAGTGGCACGCAATTGTATAAGGTGTTTACTGAGTATGAATCGCTAACCTAACGTGCATTCAACGTTCCGACAACTTTCGTTCAATATCACACCGAATGACTACGGCCAGTAACATAGTGTAAAGCACTACATTGTTGCTGCCGTAGCTTATCCACGGTAGTGCTTTGCCTATGGTTGGGATAAGCCCTGATACGCTGGCGCAATGCCAAAAGGTATTGACGGTAATCAACATACCAGTTAGCCAACTAAAGCTCGCTCCAAAATAGTTGCCAGCACTATATAGTTGTTTCCCTATCTTAAAGACTTTCAACACTAACATGAGTATTAAGCTAAGCAGTACGATAACACCAAGTACGCCGACTTCTTCCGCAATAATAGCGATGATAAAATTACCATAGCCTTCGGGAAGCAAACCCTGTTTAAATGCACTTTCGCCAACACCTTGACCTGTCCATCCTCCTCGGCCAATTGCCATCAAAGAGATTAATAATTGATATCCAGCCCCAAAAGGGTCATCCCACGGGTCTAAAAACGTAAGCAGCCGCCTAAGACGATATTCATTAGCAAGTACAATTAGCAAAGTAAAAACTGCTATAGATGCAAAGCGCAAAGACATAGAGGTGTAACTCGCGCCCTTCAAGTAAGCAAACATTAAAGCAATTATAAATAAGGTAACCACCGAGGACGCTGTCAGAAGAAAACAAAGTACTACAAGCAGAGCGAACAAAAATACATGGCTAAACTTAGCTAATGTTGACGTTCTAAACGCTGAAAACTCTGCTTCAAATAAATATGAAAAATAGAACACACAGGCAATGACTACTATGCCAATACCATAAATAGACACCTGAGTATCACCAAACAGCGTTAGCTTAAAGAACGGGATTTCACCATTGATGTGAGTACCAAAAAACGTAAGTAAAACAGCGATAAACAGTGCAAAAAACAAAGCATACTGGCTAATCAATCGAACAAACTTTAAAGGGTTTAAAACGAAAATACTGAACAAAACCACCGCGAATATAGTTTGGAAGACATGCCCATTAGTTACTGAGTCTTTAATAAATTCTGGATACCCCTCACTCACTGCTGAACACACGGTGAAAAGCCCAATCCCAACTAATGTAAGCCAAAGTGCTAGTAATAGTTTGTCAATGTACAAATAATCTCGGAGGCTAAACATAATCATGCCCTCCTTGTTTTGGTATGCTCTTTTGGGATTGGGGCTTAGCAAGAGTGACAGCTAGGTCGGTGAAACTAGTCTCCGAAAATACGGCACTTACTTTTACCCGAGCCTCAGCTTCTTTTCTCAAAGACTCACCTTCACAAACAACTAGGTAAATGAATCGTCCAATGACTACGACAAACAAAACAATTATGGCGATAGTTAAAACCACTATGCGATTGTTGAGTTTATCTTCACCTGCGGGGTCTTTAATTTGCATAACAATTCCTTGTTTATGTTTCCGGATATTGAATCGACGCACCGATGATGTGATTTTACATACTAAGTGGTAGGTTGGATGCCAACAAGATCCACACCTGCATTCCACAACGGCACAGTTGAAATGCTGTGTTTAAAGCTTCCTGAAGTTTCCTTGGTACTGTAAGACAAGTAAATCAACGTGTGTGAACCAGCGTCATAAATTCTGCGCAATTTCATATTTTTGAAAAACACGCTCTTCGATTTCTTGAAAATCACTTCGCCAGAATCTGACATATCAATGGCTGCAAGCATTTCAGCGGTGATAGGCCCTGTTTGGCGACACGCAATGGAGCTGTCGGACGGGTCTGAAAAATCCAAGTCTGCTTCTATACTCGAAATATGACAAGTAACACCTGTCACTATGGGGTCTTGTAAGGCGTCAATTTTAATGTCTTTGGTGGTAAATACTCCCAAGGAAACATCCCCGACTTCGCTGTCGCTACACGCCGACAATCCGATTAGCCCAACACTGACTAGTCCGATAAAAACAGCCTTTTTAAGATAATGCGTCATAAAAATTCCCTCAATGCTTTTACAGGCAGTCTAGCAAATCACAATGCTAACTTCTAAGCACGGGAAAAGGTTACTCAGGTAAATTATTCATTACCCAGTCGTAGATAGGAATGTCTGTATGATTGTTGTTGAATGCATCTAAAGTGAGTATGTCGCATAATGGCTTTGCGCCGGCATTGCGAAGGGCATCA
Organism: Alteromonadaceae bacterium; assembly: GCA_027013165.1. Classification (GTDB taxonomy): domain Bacteria; phylum Pseudomonadota; class Gammaproteobacteria; order Enterobacterales; family Alteromonadaceae; genus Alteromonas. The sequence goes on along the minus strand of JALUXV010000466.1, from coordinate 30,594 downwards.
TCAAGTAAGAAGCCAGCCGTACCAAACTCTTTATAGCGACTGTCGCCAAAATTTAAAATCAAATACTCGCAATCAGGCAACAAATATTGCTGCCTAGTTAGCTGCAAATAGATACGCCGGAGGTATGGAGAAAACTCCCCCGCTCCTGTATTGGATACAAAAAACACCACGGTTTGCGTAGGCGCTATCAATACATCATCTAGCGTTGAATATTCGTGAAAATGTATCTTGTAGGTGTTTGCAAGCTTGTCTTGTAAATCACAGGCAAATCCTCGGGATGTGCCTGTGACTGAGCCTACAACAAAGTGAAGGGTTTTCATTCTGTTATCGAAACAACTTAAATGGGTGAACCTGGTGGCAATGCTGGAACGTCGAACCCACCTGTCCACTCTCCCGTTTCAAGGTAAATCGATAGCTGGTTGTACAAGACTTCATCGGCATCTCGCTTACTGTCATCGTCAAGCCATTCAGCGAACTCGAGTAAAGCATTGTGAATAGACAACTTAGCCTCTGATGAGAGTTGGGGTGAGGTAACTGCCGCCATTACAGCGTTTACCGACACCATTTGCAAACGCACATCAAGATTGTCAGTTGCTCGTTTATTACTGTACCAGTGAGCCGATAAAATTTTGGAAACCAGTTCACCTGCACTCGGTAGTTTGTCTTCCATTCCACTCTGATATTGCAGGCGATTAAGTCTTTCAGGGTGGAGCAATAGCGAGTATGCATAGTTTGCAGCGGAAGCCCCTGCTGTAATGGGGTCTAGCATTAACCCCATACGGCCATTGAAGTGTTCGCGAGTAATATCATCACCGTAAGCCGTTGGAGGAATGATCGACAATACCGCTTCTGGCATGGCTAGATAGTTCGATTGGGTTGCTGAAATGAGTTGTTCGATTGCTTTTATCTGAGTTACGGGAGCAACAAAGGTTTGCCCTTTTACCTCGGTATAATCACCTTTGCGCTCATACTCGTAATTTAAGCCGCCAACTTGTTTTGCAACAGCCTCTAACTGGTAGCGGTGCAATAGGTAAATAGGCACCAGAGCATTTTCAAGAGAAGATAAGCTAGCACCGTCACTCAAGGTATCTAGCCCCATATTATTCAATACATGAGCACGAATTTCTGATATTTCTTCAAACGCGATCAGTGGATCGCTGCCGTTTTCCCACATATGCCCTGTGGAGGAACCATGGCGAGCGCTGCGCGTGTCAGCATCAGACTTAAACAATAACCCCGCATCCCGTGAGGCTTGAATAATATTGGCTAGTCCTTCGGTCTCAGCGTTTTGAGATACAAAATCTTGATAGCCATAGGCCACCGTATGTAAATCCCATGCGCCCATCCCTTTGTCGTATGCATCGTCCAATACAATTTTACCATTAACCAAGGCAATTTTAGGGTGAGGATAATCCATCACAGAGGCACGGCCATTCTCACTAGCAGCAAAATTGTGAGCAATACCCAAGGTGTGACCTACTTCGTGGGCGGACAACTGCTTGATACGATCAAGAGCCATGGCCTGCTGTTCAGCAGTATCATCATTACCTTCGCCAAATGGACTTGTTAGGCCAAGGGCAATCAAGTAATCCTGACGTACCCGCAAAGAACCCAGGGTTACGTGCCCTTTGATAATTTCACCAGTACGCGGATCAACCACCGATGAGCCGTAAGACCAACCTCGAGTAGCACGGTGTACCCAGTTGATAACGTTGTAACGTACGTCCATGGGGTCTGCACCCTCGGGCAGCACTTTAACTTGAAACGCATCTTTATAACCGATTGCTTCAAACGCTTGATTCCACCATTGTGCACCTTCTTTGAGCGACGACATCACGGGCTCTGGAATACCAGGGTCAAGGTAGTAAACAATAGGTTCTACCGCTTCACTCACCTCAAGTTCAGGTGACACTTTTTCGAGGCGATGGCGAGTGATAAAACGCTGCTCGGTAGCTGCATCAATAGGAGTAGCATAATCGAAATAGCGGAATTTCCAGTAACCCGAATACGGGTGATATTCGCGGAGTTCAAAACCTTCAGGTGGCAAAGCAACAAAAGAGTGATGTAAATGCACCGAAATACTAATAGGATCAGGCGTCACTTGGGTAACAAAATCACCGGGATTACTGCCGCCATAGGTAACCAATGCCTCTAGCTCTGTATTCTCAACAAAGGCTTTAGTACGAGGTAAATACACACCACTACGAGAACTATCTGCTTTGAAGTTGCCTTGTCCACGGCCACTTAACCGATTTGATATACCGTGAATATCACTGAATAAATAAGGAGTGTAGTCAATCAACACACTATCATCAGAGGTTGCAACAATTTTAAACCCCGCGATCACAGAATCAGCAAATGCCTCGTCGATACTGCTGCGTTCGGCTTGATTGTCAGTCACTGCGCGATAATCCGTATTTAGCTGCTTAAGTAGCATTTTGTTGCCAAAGCGCTGAAACATAACCAAACGGGTTTGGCCCAATTGACCGCGATCTAGTCCGATATCGTTGGAACCAACGCCATGTGGCAAGCTGCTTTGGAAAATGTATTGTGTGTCACTTTCGGGAATAGCCAGAAACACTTTGTCATTACTTTCGTCATAATAAATTGGGATAAGTCCGTCGCGCTTATCCATGTTTTGGGTGTAATCGGAGATGGTAGGCACATCTGCCCAAACCGATGAAACAAAAAGCATCAAGGTGATAACGTATTTTTTCATTTTGATTCCCTGTTGTAAGACCAAGTACTTATTGTTTGTTATGAATTCATCAATCAGACACTCTTTGAATGCCGATTATTGCGCAACACCAGTCAATTAAGTATTTAAGGATGTATTAGCTTAGTTGAGAGAAAGTAACAGGCTTTTTACCGCACGCAGCAAGCACCTCCGTAAAAAGCCCATTACTTCCTCTCATAAAACAATCATTTTGCTTGACTAACTGGTGTTAGACTATGGCGTACTTGTTGTACTACGTTACCCCACCAATCATCGTATTACCAGTGAGCGATTCATTTCTTAAATAGACTGTTATTACTGAAAAAAATGATACCTGTTCTATGCTTTGCGTATATTTGAGTAACCACAACCAATAGGACACAACTTATGGCATCTAGTCGTGAATTTGATGTAGTGATTTTTGGTGCTACAGGCTTTACCGGAAAGCTAGTCGCAGAATACTTTCAAGCACAATATGCTGATAATGAATCGGTGCGCTGGGCAATTGCGGGACGTAACGCCGACAAGCTAGCTAGCATTAAGCAGGAACTCTCAATAAGCGATAGTGTGGCATCTATCGTGGTTGACAGCGATGATGAAGAGGCGCTCTCAAACCTGACTAAACGCACTAGTGTGGTGCTTACTACCGTTGGTCCGTATCAAATATACGGTGAAAAACTCCTTGCAGCCTGCGTTGAAAACGGTGCGGGTTACACAGATTTATGTGGCGAGCCTGCGTGGATGCATCAAATGATTGGTAAATATGAAGCAAGAGCCAAAGAAACCGGCGCTAATATCGTATTCTCATGTGGTTTTGATTCAATTCCCTTTGACTTAGGAGTTTATTATTTCCAACAGCATGCAATCGCGGAAACAGGCAAACCCCTTGGTCATGTAAAAGGCCGAGTAAGAGCTATGAAAGGGACTTTTTCCGGTGGTACAGCCGCTAGCTTGAAAGCGACCTTAGTTGCTGCGAAAAGCGATCAGTCGGTGCTAGCTGCGCTGCAAAACCCTTACTCGTTGGCTAACCCTGAAAACCCCTTTCCACAGCCTGACGGAAATACGCCCCACCTTGATGAGGCACTCAACTCTTGGTCTGCACCCTTTATTATGGCAGCGATTAACACTAAAAATGTTCACCGTTCAAACCATTTAGCCGGTTACCCCTATGGCGAAAGCTTTAAGTACGATGAAATGTTGCTAACAGGGCCGGGAGAGAAAGGACAAGCGATGGCACAGCACGTTGCCCAAGATAAATCTCTTGCGAGTGACAAAGGTCCAAAACCTGGAGAAGGTCCAAGTAAAGAAGAACGTGAAACGGGTTTTTACGATGTTATGTTTGTTGGTCAAACTCCCCAAGGGAACACGCTAATCACTTCTGTGAAAGGTGACAAGGATCCAGGCTATGGCTCTACCAGTAAAATGATTGCAGAATCTGCCCTTTGTTTAGCCCATGATGTTGAGTTAACGGGCGGCATTTATACGCCTGCCGCAGCTTTTGGCGATGCTATAATTCAGCGCCTTACACAGAAAGCGGGGCTCACTTTTACTGTTGAGAAGTGATCTGGGAATAAAACTTTAGTATTTCGCAAAGGGGGCATATGCCCCCTTGATCCATATCAACGCGGCTATCACAGGATTTGTGCACAATAAACTAAACGTGCCATACCCTTTGATATTCGATGAGCGAAACCAACTTCAACACCTCTGATGTTTTACCCCATAGTGATGCTCTATATCGTGTATCTATTCGCAAGGCTGCCGAAATTGCGATATCCGAAAGGCCTGTATTTGGCGCAAACGTGACCTTGTTCCCACCTTCTTTAAAGGAAACTAACTTTGTAGCTCAACCAAGTTGTTTACTAGGGTGGCTCGATCACAATCGCCTTGACCATTTAGTCATTAAACCAACAAGCCTATTACCGGGTGAAAGTGTAGATATCGAGGCCCTGAGAACACGGTTTTTCTTCGCTGAAGACGGGTCGCTTAGAACTACTCAACCCCTCAATATCCACCTCTTAGCAAGTACGGCTCAAGACATACATATTCATGGGTGGATGCTATTCTCACCAAGCGACTCTGGCTAAGGAATACGTTTTTTTTATACCCTAGGTTCTCGTATGGCGTAAGACAGCCCAGAAAAGCGTTGTGCTTTTGTACGCACCATTTTTTTAAAGGTTTGCGGTCGAGAAACAATTAAGCATCCTTGTTTTGCCCGCGTGAGGCCTGTGTATAAAATACCTCGATGTCCAACGGACGAAGCGACATCATCAGACAATTCAGGTAAAAACATAACCACCTGATTAAACTCAGAACCCTGCGACTTGTGTACTGTCATAGCATACACAGTTTCAATACTGGGCAACCTCGCCAAAGACACGCTTCGCAAACCACCCTCGTCGTTCTCAAACCAGGCTTTTAACACCCCTGAACTATCCGGCCAAATAACACCGACTTCTCCGTTAGAGAGTCGTTGAGCACGGTTGTTTTTCGTCACCATAATGGGACGACCTTGATAAAAGGTATTTTCCTTTACGGCTTTTGTGGTCGCTAAAGACTGGACTATCAGTCGATTAAGCCCCTCTACGCCAAATGCCCCCTTACGCACAGGTGTTAACCAACGCACGTTTGCTAATGCTACCAGAGCGTCTTTCGGGTTTTGCGCACGCATTAAAGGCAAAAAGCTCTCTTTCGCCAGTGTCTGTAATTGCGCAGCGGTAATATTAGCCTCATCGGTTAATGTTACAGTATCGCCGGGTAAGGTTAAGGTTTGTGATACAGAGTAATTCAATGCGGCGAAACTCAAAGCTTCATTACCTTGTTGAATCTGACTAGCGACTTCTGCTAACACCCCTTTAAATCGCTGAGCAGCCACTAATGTATGAAGCCATGGCTGGACGTGGTCGTTAACCGGCAACTTGGGTAAATGTGGGCATAACTGCCCTACCCAACTTTCAACCGAAGAAGGCACGGCACCGGTTGTATTTGTATCAAACGCTAATTGTTCTAATACATTGCCGGTTTCTACCGCGGGCAATTGATCAGCATCACCGATTAAATACAGGTGGCCGTGCTCAGGCATAGCACGCATGAGCCTTGCCATTAGCGCAAGATCAATCATGGATGCTTCATCAATAATCAATACATCGAGTGACAACTTACGTTCATTGTTATACCGCGTTTCAACCGTGTGCTCACGTACTCCCAGTAGGCTGTGGATTGTACTCGCTTGAGTAGGAATACTTTCACTCAAGGATTGAGAAATTTTCCCCTTCAATGCCATTAAACTTTTTGTAATAGACTCGGTCATGCGCTGCTGCGCTTTACCGGTAGGTGCAGCAAGTACAATGTTTTTGGGTATATCACTGATACTTTGTAACGCTAAAAGTAAGCGCGTCACGGTATAAGTTTTACCTGTGCCTGGCCCGCCATTAATCACACTAAACTTCTGGCTGACACTTTTCGCCACTGCCACTTGTTGCCAATCTTGTTCGCTAGTTTCCGCCACTGGAAACATACTAGGCCAGCAATCAATTAATGCACCTATTTGTTGCTCGGATAAAGCTTGAGGCTGAGTATTGGCCCTGATATATGCCGCGACTTCTTGTTCAAATTGCCAGTAGCGTTGGGTATACAAACGTTCACCGTCAAACTTCAACAAAGATTGCAGCCCATTATCACTAAGCGCAATTTCAACGGTTGTTTTTAGGCTCTCGAAAGCTGGAAAGAAATCAAATACACGCTCGCAATTACTGTCACTATTAATATCGGCATACAAGACTTGTGTATTCGCAATGTGCCCAAGCACAATACAACTGTGCCCCTGTCGTTGATAAAACGACAAAGCAATAAGTAGCTGGTGCCAAATATCTACATGTTCTTCAGGCAAAACACATAGCTCACCCATGGCTCTAGCAAAATGAATATCAATACTCGCTAATTTAGGTGCTTCAGTGTTCTCATTACGACGGGCTATTTTCATTCTTGGGCCTCCGTCGCATTTGGTGTTGAAGTATTCGTCCCCGCTGACTCAGAAAAAATAGCGCTAAGGCGCAGCAACTCCTTTGTTGTGAGTTTAGAGAAGTAGACACCTTCACACCCCTCATTTTCCGGATGCATCCCTCGCAAATACAAATAGTAAACACCGCCAAAGTGCAGTTGTGGGTCGTAGTTAGGCAAACGTTTCGATAAGTACCGGTGTAGCGCTAGGCTATATATCATGTATTGCAAATCGTACAGATGAGATTGTAGGTCTTTGGCGACAGACAGGCGGTCGTAATCTGCGAAGCTATCTCCAAGCCAGGTAGACTTATAATCAGACACGTAGAACTTGCCCTTGTATTCAAAAATCAAGTCGATAAAACCGTGCATCATGCCTTCCATTGCAGGAAGGTAACTTGAGGGTACTGGGAGTGATTCACCACCTAAAATACCGTTAGCCCTATGTTCAGCAAGTAATTCGGCGAGTTTCTTCCATTGGGTTTTCTCCATCGGAAAATAAAACTCCGCTTCTCGCAACGTATGCTGGTGCGAAAGCGAGGATAAACAAAGCGCAGGATCGTCGATAGACAATGGCGTTTCTAATACCTGCCCCAACCACTCGTATAATAGAGGTTTTTTTTCCTCATCCACACCATACTTTAACGCCATAGGATCGCCAGATTCAGCCCAGTCAGGTGCTGAAAAATCGAGGTGTTCTAGGGTGTCATGAAGCAGATTGCCCGAATTAGCCCCTTTTTCTAGCGCAAACCTAAACGGCAATGCCAATTCAGACTCAAGGCTACTATCGACGGCGGTGTCATCTAATGTCTCGGGATAAATCTCCGATGCCCTAGCCTGTTGGTCGACAACATGGGCCGCGTTTTTAGACTCGGTTTGTTTAGACAAGGCGGTGAAAGAGTACAAGCGCCATGCTTCTTCTGCTTTACCCGAGAATGTACTTAGCGCAAGTGGCGCTAATTCTGATTCATCTGCCGTGCTAATGTTCTGCACAAGGTGTTCTGCATCAAATGCTTGTTCAACTAAAATACATCGGCTAAACGCATCTGGCTCACTCGCTATTCTTTCAAGACTAGCTAACCAGTGAGTGTCTTGAGACGTTAAATCAACGCCTAATGCTCTTGCCAGCGCGCTTTTTTCATTGTCTTTAAACTCAGCGATGCCCATGTAGCAACGATGAGCAGCTCGGGTTACGGCAACGTAACACAAGCGTGTATCTTCAGCATGACTTTCGGCACGTACACGGGCAACAGCACTCTCACTATAGCCAAGTTGCAAAACGAGTTGCTCTGAGCTTTCGTCGTAATAGTTCATTACATTGGCATAGCTATTACCCACTTTAGCGGGGTCTTTGTAGCCACTGGCGAATGGCACGAAAACAATGGGATATTCGAGTCCCTTGGAGCCGTGTTGAGTAACAATGCGAATCAACTGACTGTCGCTTTCTAGGCGCAATGTCATTTCTTCGTCAGCTTGTGGTGAATTTACCTGCCGGTATAACCACACCAAAAGTTGCTCAGGACGTTTTTGAACTATGGCCGCCTGCTCTAATACCTCAGCCAAGTGAAGGTAATTCGTCAGTGCCCGCTCGGTTTGACGGTTGGTGGGTGTGTAATGTTGTTGCAATAACTCCAACACCACTGTCATACAGCCTTTCTGTTGCCACAGTAATCGCATTTGCGACACTAGGTTCATTACCCTATCCCACTGCCCTTCATCGTCATGATACAACAAGGTCACAAGATCTTGAGGCGAAATGCCCCACAAAGGGCTCACCAAACTCGCAGTGACTTTACGAGCATCATCAAGGTGCCATATGCCGTCTAGCACGGTGAAAAGATCGCTGGCTTGTGCTGTGGTAAACAAGTTATTTCTGTCGCTCAAAAATACAGAGGTAAGGCCTTGTTCTTGTAAGGTCGATTTCACCACCGCAGCCTCGTTGCGATTTTTCACCAATATCGCAATATCTGAAGGCTTAATGGATGCCTCACCTAACCTTGCCTGTGCAAACAAGCGATGTATCTCATTGCCAATCCACTGACTTATTTGGCGCTGCATAGATTGAGCATTTGACTTATCGTCTGTGGAAGTTAGCCACACATAGTTCATGGCACTGCGAGTATTGTCTGGATCAACCAGAGGCGCTTTAGCCGCCTTTGCATGAGGTGTGGAGTCTACGGGTATATAACCAATACTAAATCCAAAGACATCTGCGCCCCCATCTGACACCGGGGTACCATAAAAAAGACGATTGTAAGCCTTTACCATACCCTCAACTGAGCGCCAGTTGGTATTCATTACCCAGTGAAAATCCGCTTCTTTACCTGCCTTAAGGTAAGTAAATATATCGCCGCCTCTGAATCGATAAATGGCCTGTTTTGGATCGCCTATCATCATGAGCGAAGTATCTTGACACCCCTTATCGTAAACTCGATTAAGTATGGTGTATTGGTCTGCGTCGGTGTCTTGAAATTCGTCAATAAGCGCCACTGGGTATGCACTCTTGAGTGCCGACACTACTGACGAGCCTGACTTAGTGATTTCATTAGCTAGCAGGCGAATAAGATCATCAAAATCCATCACTCCAAGTTTTTGTTTTTGCGTTGCGACGCTTTTTTGAATAAAACTTATTCCCTCGTTAACCAAGGCGAGCGCAGGCAAGGTTTCAAGGGCCTTTTGCTTACGCGATGTTAGGTCAGTCAGAGATTTTTTGACCTTAGCGACAAGGGCTTTAAGGTCATCAAAAAGAGGGACCAATGGTTTTATTGCTGCCCCTTTAAAACGACCTCCGTGATAGAACGCAGTTGCAGTTTTATCTAAAGGAGTAACGCATTTGAGCGACAGCCAATGTAAAATGGACTCCCACTCCTGAGTTCTTTTTTGTTCATCTTTATGACCATGAACCACGCCAGAGAGTATGCTTAGCTCGTTGTCGAGTAATCCTTGTCGAACAGATTCAAACTCGCTTGCTAACGCCTCAGTTAGATGGGCTAATGCCGTTTCGTATTCATTATCCAGCTGTTGTTCGTCGATGAGCAATCTAGGTTGGTGCTGGCGGCATGCCATAGTAAAACTATCGAGTAACCCTTGAGGTAGATGCCAACCATGCTCGGCAAGGGTTAAAAAGGCATTGTCGTCGTAGCGCAGTTTTCTCAGCCAATCTTCCGCAGCAGTGAGGTATAAATCACTGGTATCAGTCTCAAGATTCAGCGACATGGCGAAACCGCTCTTAAAGGCTAATTGAGCGATAACCTGCTGACAAAAACCGTGAATGGTAAACACAGACGCTTCATCTAATTCCAATTGCGCGGCTTTTAGTCGTGCCAAGCCTTCCTGTTTGTCACAGGCTTCAAATACCTGCTTAAATACAGGATCTGCATTTTCTGGAAGCTCGCACGCCTGCTCAACAGCCTGTTCCCACAGAGGAGTTATTTCCCGAAGGGTTTCCCCTATTCTTCCTCGTATCTCTTCCGTCGCCGCACGAGTGAAGGTCATGACCAAAATTTCCTTCACAGAGAGCTTTTTCTCGAGCAATAATCGCAGATAAATACGGGTAATATTGTAGGTTTTTCCTGTACCCGCACTCGCCTCAATCAAGTGACGGCCACACAGTGGCATGCTGGTTACATTAAGTTGGCTATGGGAACTCATAACTTCACCACCTTCCTAATGCTGGCCAAATGGCTAATCAGTGCAAATACCTGGGTGTGGTGAATATGTGCCATTTCAATTCCCTCGGGTAGTAACCACGCCAAATACGGGTTGTCTGTGGCGATATTTGCGCCGCGATCAGCTTGGGTTTGCCAATTCACAAGATCATCATTTGCTTGTGCACTATCAAGGTACTCGAACACATCATTTTTTCCGGCTTTCTTCACTAACGTATTGATAAGACCAAGGTAAATCGGCAATGGACAACGGTGAAGCTGGGTGAAAAGTGTTTCCACTATGGCCAACATCTCTGTGGCCACTTGAGGTTCAACAACGGCGTAACGAGTAATCTTTATTGTGTATTCACCCTTTTCCCACACGGGAAAATAAACGTCACAGGGTAACTGAGTTCCACTAGCACACAGACACAAATGAGAAAGGTAAAACGCGAAACTGCGTTTGTCACTTATTGCAGTAGGACAATAATTAACACTAACATCATCTCTAATCCAAACTTGGCCCTGAATCTCAAATTGCTCTCCGTGCCACACCACTTGGCTTGGCTCCTCTGGCAGATCGCCTAGGGCAATTTGTAAGGCTGTTGTTGCGTCTTTCCAGACTTGCGTCGTAATCTTTGTGGCCGGTGTTTGAGGAATGTCGCCTCGCATCGTTGCCAACGCAATTCCATCATAGCTTTGGCACTGTTGAGCAGAATTTACCACCAAGTCATCAAGCAGCTTGTCTACTACCTGATACCTAACTAAGCTGTTTACGTCGAAGGGTTCACTGCTGTCGAGTTCAATATGTGGTTGAGATAGATAAACACCCAGCACATTGCGCCCAAAGTACGCTAATGGATCATCAAACCCGTTGGCAATTTCTGAGACATGATACCCGTCACTCAACTCCACTGATTCAATCTTATCTAGCGATTCATGCGAGCTATTTTGTGATCGTATGGCTTTCGTGAGTCGCAACCATCCTGCTTCATGGCTTGGGGTTCCCCCAGTATAATTACCTTCACTAAAAGGATGTAGTGCGGCGTGTTTAACTATATTCGACGTAGATAAACCGTAACCGTTAGTCAAAACGTCTAATAGCTCTCCTAGTACCAAGCTAGGTTGACGTTCGTTGTTGTTTCTAACGTTATTCCCCTGATAGCTTAGATAAATGCTGTCACGGGCCGAGATCAATGCTTCTAAGAACAAGTACCTATCTTCTAAACGCCGTGATCTATCACCCATTTTACGAGAGGATTGAGCCATCATATCTAATCCCATGGGCGTAGACTGACGAGGAAACTCACCATCGTTCAAGCCCAAAATGCACACTTTCTTAAAAGGTATGCTGCGCATAGGTAGCATGGAACATACGGTCACCTGACCTGTCATGAAATGGTTTCCCGCATCGGGTGACGAAAAACGGTTGAGGAGTAACATTCGCACTTGATTAAGGTTTAACTGGCTAGTGTACTCGGCTTCTTCACAGCGCAATTCAAGGTCAGCACACACATTGGCAAGCATGTCCCAGGTAGACTGTTCTTTGCTGTCTATGTCAAAACAAGCGTCTAACAGAGCAACTAAACATGCGTGCCATTCCTTCGCTGTTCGCGCTTGTTCAAGTTCCTGAGCTTGGTGCTGTAACGCACCAACCAGATCAATGAGCTTGCCTAATACTAGGGTATTTTGCCCTTCGACATCAGGGAGTGTCAGTAAGCCGTCAACCAAGGTTTCACTATCTGATGCCGCCATGCCCAACAGCAGCCGCTTTAACCCCCACCACCAGGTATATATTTCTTCTTCATTAGCTTCATTTAGGCCGGATATGGCGGCTTTGTGATGCCCGTTTAGTCCCCAGTGTACATGCGCTTTATGCAACCAGACCGTCATTTGCGAAACATCATCTTGAGAAAAGTCGAACTTGCGCTGTATCGCGGGTAGTTGAAGATAATCAATGATATCAACAACACCAAAGCGACTGTCAGGAAGACTCAGTAAACTAATAAAAGCAGACACCAAAGGGTTTGCATCTAATGGACTTCGGTCTGCAATTGAGCACGGAAGCCTTGGAACCTCTCTTGAAGGGGAAAAAGTACCCACGCGCTGAAAGATACTGTCGACAAACGGAGCATAGTTTTCAATGGCTGGACACATCACCAAAATATCCGAGGGCGAACGCCCACTATCTTGTGACAGCCAATGGAGCAGATGGTCGTGTAGCAACTGCACTTCGCGAAGTGCAGAGTGTGCAGAAACCACTATTAAGCTTTCATCAGCTTCAATAGGATCGTTAGATAACTCTGCATGTAAAATATCATTCTGTACACGCTGAAGTAATGTTTGTTTGAGAGACTTATCTTCAATGGGCGGAAGATCGAAAGCACTCACTTCAAAGGTATTGAGCTCGGTGAGTAAATTGAATAGCTCTCGCCCTTGTTTACCCAAGTTTCCTAATAACGGATGACTTTGCGACTCGCTCATCCATTTCTCTATACCCTGCTCTCTGAGTATACGGGCTTGTTCGCCTCGGCTTTTCGCGTCACCCCAATAATTCACACTTGGATTTAGGTGAAAAATATGAATATCCATGTGTGATGACAAGGCTTCTAGCAGCTGTACAAATTGAGGTGCCATGGTGTTAATTGCAAAAACAATAACACTCGAAGGCAACCCTTCCGGCACTGTGCCCTGCTTCAGCTTCTGCAAAGCCGATTGCAGTAACCCTGCTGGATGCAATGGATTTTGGTTAACCAGCGCTCTCCACAGCGCGCCTTGCCAAGGTTCCATACTGCTTGGCAAATTCACCGACTCGCCGGCTTCCCACGCAAGTAACCATTCTGGCCGGTACATTAAATACTGCTCGTAAACGTCAGCCATCGCGGTTGAGAATTGCAAGCGTTGCAGACCTTGTTCTTGTGTACTTTCAATTCCCTTCCAGTACGCATTAACCTCAGAAAACTCAGGTAAACTTTGTATCTCAGGGCGTTGAATTAAATCATCAATACGCCAAGTAAGGATTTCTCTTCGATAAGGCGACTTACGAGGGACGGTATCTTCTCCCAAAATGGCCCTAGCGGCATTCCACATAAAACGTACAGGTAAAGGAAAATCGAGATTCATGGCCACGCCATGATGTTTGGCAAGCTCCATATTGACCCAGTGTTGCATACCTGGACTTTCAACCAATATGGTTTGAGACTCAAATATACTGCCCTGATGCTGTTCTAGCAGGGTTGCCAGTAGAAAACTTAAGTGCTCTATTTTGTTCGAGGGGTAAAGGGCCAGCAAGACAAATACATCCCTGATAAATAAGTAATAGTTTACCCTAAACAGAGAAAAGAAGAGAAAAATTAGCGATAAAAGTTTTGAGCTTAAAAGCATGAGGATAAAAAAACCCATGTTGGCCTCAGGACACGAAAAACCAACATGGGTAAGGTTTACGGGCTAAACAATAACAACCTTAACTAGCGTTGCCTGGCACTAGATGAGGTTAACGTTACGAAGTAGCACAGTTAACACTATTTCATATAGCATGAGGAGTGCCAAATTTTAAAACCTTAAAAATCAACACTTTAACTAAATCACCGAAAGGTAACACTAGCATAACCGATAACACATGGTGCAAATGCACCACCAAACAGCATGATGATAAACAACAAAACAGTTCACGCTACGCAGCCATTCCAGTAAACTTTCTACATAACTAAGGGCGCTGAGCCCAGAACACTATACTTAGCCTCAGGAACTTCAATGCTTTCACAACAACAGCTTTCAACAATGCTCTCGCTACAAGACAAAATGAATACAAAGGTTAACCCTAGTTGGTTAACCGCGGGTTACGGCTATTTGCGCGCGGCAATGGTGGAGTCTGTTGAAGCTATTGATCATCACGGTTGGAAGTGGTGGAAAGCGCAACAAAAGGATCTGCCACAATTACAAATGGAGTTGGTAGATATTTGGCACTTCGCGCTTTCAGCCAGCATCATCGAATTTAACGGAGATATCTCCGCATCGGCAACTACAATAGCTGGCGCTCTGACAGAATCATCACCTAAGGTGACTTTTGACAATGTTGAATACGCACCAACAGAAAACTCCCTACTCGATAACCTAGAACTAATGGCAGGGCTATGTGCTGCCAAGCGTTTTAGTGTGCCACTCTTTATGGTTATTGTAGAACAATCAGAAATGAATACTGACGAGCTATATCGCCAATACGTAGGTAAAAATGTATTGAACTTCTTTAGACAAGACAACGGCTACAAAGAAGGAACTTACATTAAAATCTGGAATGGGAAAGAAGATAACGAGCACTTAGTTGAAGTATTGGACGCATTAGATATGGCTGATGAGAACTATAGCGACAAGGTCTATCAAGGGCTTGCTCACCGCTACCCCGCATAACTACAGTTATAAAGAACAACTCAATCGGCCAAAAGAGGCTGATTGAGTTATTCTGGTATTAGTTTACCCGTTAACCCACACTAATTCTTCAGAGTATGTGCCTTGGATAATAGGTTCAAAGCGCTCTTCCAGTACGTGACGTTTAACTTTGAGCGTTGGCGTTAGCAAGTCGTTTTCTATACTCCACTCGTTGCTCATAACCATCACACGGTCCATCACTTGGTGGCTTTCAAGCTTGGCATTAATAGCATTAAACGTTGCTTTTAAGCTGGCTTCAACCTCGCCTTTGTCTTGCTTTTGCGCTTCTTCACTAAGAACTAATAGCGCTATTGGCTGAGGCAAGTTGGTTCCTGTTACACATACCTGCTCTACTATTGGGTTTTCCATAAATTTGGACTCAATAGGTGCTGGCGCAACATATTTTCCCTTAGCCGTTTTAAATATATCTTTCAGCCTGCCGGTAATTTTTACATAGCCATCACTGTCAATAACGCCTTTGTCACCCGTGCGTAAATATCCGTCATCGGTAAAAACTTCTTTTGTTTTTTCAGGCTCTAGGTAGTACTCAACCATATTACAGGGAGACTTAACCTGAATTTCGCCCTCGTCTGATATACGGATATCAACACCATCATAAGGCATACCAATACACCCTATTTTGTCATGTCGAAAAGGAACACTCCCTGTACCGTAAGCGCTGTTTTCAGTCATTCCCCAGCCTTCTGAGATGTACACGCCTATTTTTGCAAACCATTCAATAACTGGCGGCGCTAATGGTGCTGAGCCACTTGCCCATAAGCGCGCATTATCAACACCTAAACCTTGTCGAATTTTCTTGGCAATTAGCTTGTTAATAATTGGTATTTTCAGCAGCAAGTTAAGTTTATGTTGTGGCATTTTAGCTAACACGCCCATTTGGAATTTCGTCCACAAACGAGGTACTGAAATAAACAAGGTCGGTTGAGCGTGAACAACATCTCGCTGAAATGTGGTGAGTGCTTCAACAAAGTGTATCTTGCCACCACTGTAGAAACTCGCTAGCTCTACCAACACTCGTTCGGTGATGTGAGCCAATGGAAGATAACTCATAATGCAGTCATCTTGGCTTACCGATAATTGATTAAGCGAACGCTGTGCAGCCCAGCAAATCGTATTGTAAGTGTGAACCACTCCTTTTGGCTGCCCTGTGCTACCGGACGTGTAGATAATGGTCATAACACTGTCCATGTCAGGCACTGGCGATTCGGTCATTGGTTCACAATCAATAAATTGTTCCCACTGTTGTTTGGTGTCGATATTGGGATAAGGAAAAGCAACTGTCTCGTATTCTTTGGGAATAGCGGCGACTTGTTCGGCTGAATTGTCTAATTTACCCACAAACAACAATTGGATATCTGCGTGCTTTAACACGTAACTCACAGTATCTGGGCCCGCTGTGGAGAATATGGGCACAGATATATGGCCCGCCATCATGATACCTAAGTCAGTGATAAACCACTCCACGCAATTTTTTGAGAAAATGCCAATGCGGCTTCCCTCAGGCAGAGCCAAGCTTTTGAGTTTGTTTGCGACTTTACGGGCCAGATTGGCAACTTGTGCCCAAGTATAATCTTGGTACTCGCCCGACACTGGCTGTGTAAGGTACAGATCATTGCCACGCGTTGCTTCCCAGTGGTAAAGCATAGTCAATGGCGATTTAATTACTTCCGTGCTGTTTACTGTCATATCTAGCGGCATAAGTCACTCGTATGTTTTTAAAATGTAGCTTAATTTTACAAATCTTTCACAGCTACATAATAAGCCCTATTTTTTAGGCCATGACAAGCTTTTTTAAACGAACGTTTACATCGATCGGACGGATAGGCCATATGGTACGGTAAACATCGAAATTTTTTATAGATATCAGTTAGGCCCGCTGATATATCGCCATAGAGCTATTGCATTAGCTCGCACATCAAAAATGTTGGAGTATGTAAGCTTGGATATCGGCGGCTGGGGCTGGTTTGGCGTAAAAATATCCTTGATGATATCGACAATCTTTTTGCAGTAATGATTGCGCCTGTTCCGCTGTTTCAACGCCCTCAGCAACGCAGCACATTCCAAGGTTCGCTGCCAATGCTATGGTAGTGTCAACAAGGGCGTTGTCTGCCGTTTTCGACGTCATGTCGAAGATGAAACTCTTGTCGATTTTCAACACAGATAAGGGGTAGCGTTTTAAGTAACTCAGCGACGAATAACCAGTGCCAAAATCATCAAGGGCAAGAATAAACCCAGCGTCGACTAAACGCTGAATTTGTTGGCGGCTCATGTCGCTATCGTCCATGAGTACCCCTTCGGTAATCTCAAATCGGAACGCATGCTTAGGTAAACCAAAAGAGGTTAAGATGTTCTCTACGAAATCAATATCAAATTCAGACTTAAAATGCAGCGCCGACAAGTTAATTGCTACGAACCCATCAAACCCCGCCTTGTACCATTGTGCTAAATCCGATGCAGCATCCTCCATAGCTTGTCGAGTAACGTCTACGATGTAACGCAATTGCTCCAGTACAGGGATAAATACATCCGGATATAATGGCGATTGGTCTACAGAACAGCGCAAAAGCAACTCTACGCCAACCACCTTATTTGACTTTGCATCAACAATGGGCTGATAGTGATTAACAAAACAGGATTCTAAATAGGCACGCTTAACAAGATTTTCAGTAACTAGTCGTTGTCTGGCCTTTTCATTCATATCAGACGTAAAATAGGCAAATCCATTGAGCGCATCTTTTTTCGCACTGTACATGGCAACATCGGCGCGTTTAATTAGCTCAGCGGGCTCTACTGCATCGTCTGGGTAAAAAGATATACCCATACTGCAAGACACTCTTAGCATTTCACTAGCAAGGGCTATAGGCGTTTCTACAGCGTCGATAATTTGTGAAACAAACGAACTGAGATCATCGTCTTTCGAAACCTCTTCTATCACAATGACAAATTCGTCTCCGCCTAATCTCGCGACCGTTCCCTTATCGGCGACTAAATTGCGCATGCGATTCGCCACCACTCGCAAGAGTTTGTCCCCGTAGTCGTGCCCCAATGTATCATTGATGCTTTTAAATCGATCCAAATCTATAAACATCACAGCAACGCGAGTTTCGTGTTGACGGGCATTGGCAATTGCGTGCTCTAATCTGTCTAACAATAAACTGCGATTGACTAAACCTGTAAGGCCATCGTAATTGGCTACTTTGAGCAGCTTACGTTCAGCCAACTTTTGTTCTGAAATATCAGAGATAACGAGCAAGAAATGAGACGGTGCTTGGCCTTCTGTGCCCATTGCGGTAACCGCTATGATGGTGTCGTAACGTTTTCCATTAGGCCCCTCAATAATCGCCTCGCCTTTCCAGAATTCACCAGATGTCATGTTGCTGAGCTTACCCAAGAGTTGTCTGCTCAAATTAGTAGAGCGTCGGTAAATTTTCTCCATTTCGGTAGGCAATGGATTGTTTGTATTTATGCCAAATACCGTTTCGAACACAGGATTGGCAGCAACTGGGACTTTTTGATCATTAAAAATAACCACCCAGTCTCGTGTTTGTTTGAAAGCTTCACTGAACAATGCCACTTCTTCTTGAGCACTTTGCAACCTGAATAACTGCTTTCTTCGAGACAACACAATGGCAGACGCCAGCATAAGGAAGATAAGCACATAGGCAAGGTAAGCCAGCGGAGAGCGCCAAGGCGCATACGGCATGATAATCCGCAGTTCTGCGGGAAGTACACGGTATTCCATACTTCCGGGAGTTGGTGTCACCGTAAAGGTATAGCTCCCTGGCTTTACATTAGTAATAGTTAACTGACTATCACGAGTGATCCCTTCGCTAATAATTTGATTACCTTGTTGAAAACGATAGTGATATTTCACGTTACCAATACCACTCATAGTCATTGCAGAGTAATCAACGGTAAAACTATTTTCCTCGTGAGAAAGAGTCACTTCCATTCCGTGTAAATTAGAAAAAGGTAAATCTAAATTCTGATTCCCAGAAGTAACGCCTGTTATCGCTGCTTGAAACGACAACAAACTCCCAGATTTATCCATGTTTCTCAACGTTTCAGGAGAAAAAACCACCACGCCAGACGTTGACCCATAAGCGAGTTGGCCACCTTTTATTTTAGATACAGCGCCTTGGTTGAACTCAGACACAGGAAGCTCTCTGCCATAGATAAAGTTATAAACTTGGCCAGTTTTCGGTGAGTACTGGTGCAACCCATTGTGCGAGCTGAACCAAATGCCGCCCTGTTGGTCTTTTTTCAAGCCATAAACAATGTTAGACAACAATAGATTATCTTCATTAAGGTGGTATTGAGGCTCAAATGTATCGGCATCTAAACCAAAAAGCCCATAGCCAGTAAATGCCAACCAAAGAATACCCGTGTCGTCGATAACCCAGGAAGATACAGATTGCAGGTTAGAGCGCTGCTCTTCTGAAAAAAGATAGACCAATTCAGTGTCAAAGGAGTCAGGGTCGATTAGCCATAAACCACTCATCATAGACAAAAAGATTTTGCCCCCGTGATAGCTTGACTCCCCTAAAAACCCCACCGAAAACTTAGTATCAAAAATATCCTCGTTTAACGGTAGTACTTCAATTTTTTGAGTATCTGGCGTGTAGCGAAAAAACTCGCTCCCAATAAAGTACAAACGGTCTTTACTGTCGATGTTCATACCTGAACTCCAAGCATCAAAGACTTGTTCATCACCTTCTGATAAGGGGGGCCGCGTAATTTCTCCTGATTCGGGATCAAACAGGCGTATACCGTAATAGCTCTCTAGAAATAGAGCACCATTAGTTTGAGGTAGAATTCGTTGAATGGCTGCCGAACCAGGCTCGAAAAGTTCACTGTCTTCGAACCAATATTGATCGGTGTTTTTACTTTCGAAATAATACCTATTTAGCCCGTTTTCCGTACCAATCCACAAACTATCTTCATCGGTTTGAGCTAATGACCATATCACCCCGTCGGTGAGTAGTTGATTGTCAGCGAACCGAGAGTTTTGAATGGTTTCAATTTCAGCGCTTTTAACGCCAAAATACAGCGCACCGCCGTAGATAGAGCCCAACCATAAATTACCCAATTGATCCGTCGCAAGCGTTCGGATACGTTTATTCGACAATTCACTGCGACCGTTATGGGGCTCTAAAATATGTTCACTCACCCAGCTGTCTTGGCGCTTTGAAAGGCTAAATAAGCCCTTGTTAGTTCCAATCCAAAACGACGAATCACCGGACGGTTCCATCGTCCAAACATTACGCATGGGCATATGAGCAGAAAACTTCGACTGTGATTGCTTGCTCAGTTGTAGACGAAGATCCGACACCGACGATTGATAAACACCACTAACCGTACCAATCCAAAATCTATCGCTGTCGTCCCGCAGGAGTAACTTAGCATTTTGATTATCGATATCAGGTTCAACACCATTAAGATAATTTAGCCTCTCGGCAGGCGAATTTAAGTCGTCTAAATCTTTGTAAAAAACTCCTGCCGAAGTAGCAACTAAGAGAAATTCATCGATGATATGTACCGCTCGATTTCCATGGCCAGCAGCGAGTAAAGAAGCATCTAAAGTAAATACAACTTCAAATTTTGAGGTGGCGGTATTATACCGAATCACCTGTTCAGGTAAGGCTAAATAAACCGTATTTTCGGTATGCCAAAAAAAATCTTCTGCGTTTTGAATCCAATCGCTCTGCTCTGCGTAAGGTAGCGCCAACACTTGCTCAGTTTGATTGGTCTGAAAATCTAATCGATATACACCACCAGAAAAAGTACTAATCCACAGCGCTTTGCCTTTTTCGATAGAAAGCCGATCAATAGAAAGGTTGATAAAGACATCGTCTGGCCCGCGTATTAATTGAGCCTTGGTACCGTCCCAACGGATAACACCGCCTTCTGTAGCAATCCAAACAAAGCCTTCGTCGTCTATTTGGATGTGATTGACCACGTCTTGTGGTAAGCCATTTTTGGTAGAAAGCGACTGAAAAACAGGGTTGGGCAACTTAGGTTCGGCATTAACCCCTAAAGCAAATAGTGGGAGTAAAAAAAATAGCCAAACCTTCCTTTGCACAGCAACGCATCACTCTAATGTTGTTATTTTTTGTAAGCTAAGTGTAACAGATCGAAATGTTCAAATGCACGTGTGAATATTCTCACAGTGCGGATTAGTTTGTATTTCAGCCTTGTTGCAAAGGGATGCGTCCCGTTGCCACTTGCTGCCTTCGAATACTTGGCTGTGGCGCTAAACGATACAAATCGCCGTTTTGACCAACGTAGTGCTTGTTAACCCCGCAAGATTTGGCAATTTGTGCATGAGCGTTTAAATGCTCTTGCTCACCATGAACAGGAATGGCTATTTCAGGTTGGATCCACTGATACATCAGCTTCAGCTCTTCTGCACAAGGGTGTCCGCTGGCGTGTATAGGCAAAGTACTGTGTTCACTTTGAATAACACTAATACCCTTAGCTTTCAAAGCCCGATTAACTTTATCTACGGCGCATTCGTTACCGGGTATAACAATGGACGAGTAAACCACCGCATCGCCTTTTGCAAGCTCCACTTGATGATGAGTGTCTGCCGCAAGTCTAGCCAGTGCTGCTTTTGGCTCTCCTTGACTTCCCGTTGCCACTATCATGACTTCTTCTGGGGGGAGATAGCCTAAATGGCCAGGATCAAGCAAGGTTAAATCCTCAGGCCACAAATCCCGATATTTGGCAATAGCGTACATGTTTAGCAAGGAGCGACCAAACAAGCTTATGTACCGTCCTGTCTTCTGTGCAACTTTGGCCAAAGAAATAAGGCGGGCTACATTGCTTGCAAAACAAGTCACCACTACTCGCCCTTTGAGCGGTTTAATAGTATTTAACAATCCGTCGTAACAGGTACGTTCAGACAAAGAAAATCCGGGCTTATTGGCATTGGTTGAATCTCCCACAAGCGCCAGTATCCCCTCGTTCGCCAATTGACGAAACGCTTGATGATTAAAAGGCTTTCCTGTCACCGGTTGGGGGTCAATCTTCCAATCGGCAGTGTGTAATACAGTACCAACTGGCGTGGTTATTTTTATGGCATAGGGTTCAGGAATTGAGTGAGTGATTGCAAGCCATTGCAGAGTAAAGGGTCCAATACTCTGCGTACTTTGCCCAGTAACTTCTACGATCGGCACTTTATTAGCAATAGTCGAACGAGAAAGCTTGCGCCTAAGCACCTCGGCGGTAAATGGCGTAGTATACACAGGGCACTTAAAGCGTTCCCACAAATGAGGTAAAGCTCCAATATGATCTTCATGGGCATGGGTAATCACTATACCCACTAAATGGTCTTTTTGTTGCGTAATAAATGACGGATCTGGCGCCACTACAGGGTGTGATGTTTGACTGTTGTTGGAACTCCGATAGGATGGTATGAGGGGCTCATCGAAGGATATTCCACAATCTATCATGAGCCACTTTCCGTCGTGACCATATAAATTGAGATTCATCCCTATTTCACCTGTTCCTCCAAGGGGGAGAAACCATAAATCATCACTTCCTGGGATTAACAAACGACCTTGTCTCCTCTTGTTACACAACCAGCCATCCATGACTGGTTTACTTTTACGGCACGGGTACTTCAATCAAGCGGATTGCAACTTACGCTCTATTGATATATTCGATAAACGCATCGGGTGGGATCACCTCTCCTTCTTCCGCTGGAATTGGGCAAACCATCAGCATTAACCCATCTTTTTCCATACCCGGTATCCACTTTTGGACAAAGTCTGATAGCGAAATTGCCATAGGTTCACAATCGGCCCAGTCTTCGGTTGCCCATAGTTTTGCCAAGTCATCGCTAGGCCATACAGGTACACCATCTTCGTCATCGGTGGTAAGCATAACACACCCATGTTCATCGGTAAGGATCCAGACTTTTTCATTACTACTAAAAAGCCCAAACGACAGTTCTAGTCGCTCAAATGCAGATTTTTCTAGGAGGTTATTCATATCACCACATACAGTATTTTCGCCGCTCTAGACAGAATGAAGAGCGACCAACAAAGATAATGAAAGTTTACGTTAGTAACGCACTTTTATCCACGAGATAAAAGGTTGGGAAAAGGCTATTGGTCAGAAGGCGCACAAAAGAACTGATACAACAAATTGATTGTTTGCTTTACACGCTCATCGGCAAGGCGGTAACAGATAACCTGTCCTTGTCGGCGTGTTGCTACCAATCCTGATTCTCGAAGCAATGCTAAATGCTGTGACATGACCGGCTGTGAAACATCGACCCTATCAAGTAATGCAGACACCGAGAGCTCTTCATTTAGCAATGAGCATAAAATCATTAAGCGGGTTTTATTTGCGAGTTGCTTTAAGTACTGCTCTGCATCAGTGGCATGTTTAAGCATTTCTTCAGCATTACGAAGCTCTGAAACAGACATTACTACTAAACTCTCCGAATTGTGAAGTTAATCTTAATCGACCCAAAGTATACTCATCCGCCAGAAAATGTCGACTCTAAGGAAAATGACCTTTACAAACTTTGCAATACATCAAATATTAGAATAAGCTAATATTAATATAAGTCAATAACGGTGGTGACAACACTATGCCTATTACGATAGCACAACGCCTAGCAAACATTCCCTTCGATATTAGTAAAATCACAGCGAATGAGGCGCAGTCTCAAATCGTTTCAAACCAAGGCTTACTCATAGATGTAAGAGAGCCACAAGAGGCTGCTAATGCGCCTGTTTCATCCGCAATCAACATTCCAAGGGGTATTTTAGAAATGAAAATACTTGCGATGGAAGGCGATGAAAATAAACCAATTTATCTGCACTGTGCTTCAGGTGTCAGAGCAACACTTGCCGCAGAACAATTGCTAAACCTTGGGTACAAAAACGTCTACGTTATTACCTGTGACATGGAAAAAATCACTAATGCGTTTGCTTAATCAACGCGGCGCTGTGGGTTAGGCTGCTAACTAATGCCATTCAGCTAGTAGGGTTTTCGAAAGTAAGCGAGGGGAAGTGATGCACTTTTTACGGCCGTCCTCGGCATGGATGCCGAGGCCGAGCCCCATGGAAGGGTCTATTGCGTGCGGTAAAAAGTGCATTACTTTCCCTCAGTGAGATGGAGACAACCTTTTATCGCTCAACTGACTGGCATTAGTTAGCTAGCGCACGTTTACTCTGGCGTAACGCCCGCTTAGTCTTTATCTAGGTGCAGTGTATTTGCTCGCTCAACCCAATCCAAATCTTTAGTTTGTTCATCCAGAGTCCCTTTGGCGTCTTCTAGAAACACCTTGCAAAAATACTCAACGGCATCAAACCTTTCTCGATATTGACGCAGTTGCACTTCCATTTCCTGCATAGCGTTAGCAAATTCCAAATTTGACTTCGACAGCTCATTCTCACACTTCAAGTAAGCGCAAAGAACATCAGCGGCTTTTGCTAATCGCACGTGAATATCGTCTTTGTTTTGCTCTATCAAAGGTTGGTATCTGTCCTGTAAGGAATCGGGCAACGTCTGAATTAACATGGCTTCAAAACGGCGTTCTAACTTCTTAATTGCCGCCGTTGTTTCCGGATCATGATATTTTACTGGGCTTGGTATATCGCTCATACCGGCGATTTCACTGCCTTCGTGAAACAGGGCCATTGTAGCGACTCTGTCGGGATCTACATCTTGACCACACACATCTTTCGCAATAGCACCCAACATATGAGCGACCACCGCAGCTTCATAGATGTGAGTCGACAACATCTCCTCTTGAAACTGAGCCATCAGTGGCCAACGCTTTACATTGCGGGCCCGTTGCATAAGTCCGATAAAAGCTGAGTGAGTGTTTGCCATCCCTAATACCGCCTCGTTTTTCGCTGATTAAACTTCTTCGCCGCCCAAGTCTCGTGCTAAGTCATCCAATTGAGACAAAGTGGTGTCGAACGCCCCCATCGCAACGCGATACGACACGTTAACATGATGATCTGAACGACCGAACTTTACCTTTAAGCCATCGGCATCAAAGTGTTTAACCGTATTCAGAAACTTGTAGGCGTGCATTTCACTGTCAAAACTGAATTCGACTTGATTATCCATAGCCTACCCCACTATTTCTGGCTTTGCGCTAAGTACTTGCTCTACCCGTTCAAGTAGCCCTTGCTCTGTGTCAGAAACATAACCATGTGCTAGCCATTGCTCAAACAAATCATCTGCGGTGATAACTTCTCCGCGCTCGAGTTTGGCCGTCATCATACTTAGCTGCACATCAGTTCTAAGAGCACTGTCTTTGCTGGGTGTTGGCATATCAGTTGCTGCCTCTAGAGCAACGGTTAGCCAATGACGAGTCTGTTGGCTATCGGCGTCACCATTAATAGCATTTAGCCAACGACGCCCCAAGGTATCCGAAATATCTTCGCTTAAACTTCTATCAGCACCTGTGCGCAGTAATTGAATAAGCGACTCGGTACGTTGCTTCAAACGCCTATCTTTGACATTTTGCTGTGCCGATTCAATGGCTTTAAGTACAAGAGAAACTTCCGCCGACACTTTATTTCTTAGTACCTTTGGAAGTGCGCTAGCCTCCACTTGAACTTCATCAAGTAAAGCAGTGAGGCTTGCGGTCTTAACCTGAGCTTCAGATTCGAGTTGCGACTTCACACTTATCACTTTGTTGAGCAGTGCGTTTAATAACGCTTCGTTCTCACTGTGCTGTGCGTTTTTAAATGCGTGCAACTTAGCAAAAATCTTATCGTTAGCGGTTTTAAACTCGCCCCACAATTGAGATTCGTCCCGACGCCCTGCATGACCTATGGCCTTCCATGCTTTTTGCAATTCTTGCGCTTGCTCTGTTGCCAGTTGAGTATCGTCACTGTCGATAAGGGCGTTTGCTTGAGCAACCAACTTTGACTTCTGCTGTTTGTTCTCGGCATACCAGCCTTCTACTTTCTGCTGAAGTGGTTTATAAGCTTCTTGCCAAGCCAGTTTGACCGCTTGGTATTTGGTTTTGTCAACGTGACCTGCGTTAAACCATTGCTGTTTTAGCTGTTCCAATTCACGTGCCAGTTTCTGCATTGGCATATCATTGGGTAAGCTTGATAGCGTACTAATTAATTTCTCACGGTCTTGTAGCGCTTCGTTTCGTGCTTCATCTTGTTTGGCATAAAACGCTCGACATGGCGCGAAGGCTTTTTCTAAGGCTTCGTCAAATGAATTATTCAGAGCAGTATTGTCTTCATTCCCACTGTCACCAAGTTGTATCCACTGCTGTCTCAATCGGCGAATATCTCCAGCCCGAACGTCAATTTTCTCAGCAGGTTGCTCTGCCAATGCACGCGCCTCTTCAAGCAAGGATGGTTTTTTATCCGACACTAAAAACGCTTGCCAGCCCGACACTTTTTCAATGTTTGCTTTGGTCGATTCAAAACGCTTATTAACTTTGCTCTGAGCGTCTAGCGGTAGGTTGGAGTAACTCTCTTGTAACGCGCGAAACTTTGATAGTGCCCCGCGATAGCGCCCCTTCTCTATTAACGTGTCAACCACATTGATGAGCTTTCGACACTGCTTAACTTGGCTGTTTAGTACTTGAGTTTGAGCGTCGAGATAACCTTTAAAAACACCATTTACCGCTTTCCAGCGTGAATGAATAGTGGATGGAACTTGTTCTAGTAAGCTAAGTTGCTCTTTCCATTGTTTTTTAACCGCTTCAAAAGCACTTATCAGTGGAGCAACATCAGTGGAATCCTGGGTGTCTTGGGTTTCAAGTGACGCTGTAAAGCGCTGTGCCAACTGTTCCGCTTCTTCCAATAACACGATTAATTTTTGCGCATAC
This sequence comes from Alteromonadaceae bacterium, assembly GCA_027013165.1. Taxonomy (GTDB): domain Bacteria; phylum Pseudomonadota; class Gammaproteobacteria; order Enterobacterales; family Alteromonadaceae; genus Alteromonas. The sequence continues at coordinate 3,959 of JALUXV010000466.1, read as the reverse complement.
TGTTGCTGCATAGAGAAAGCGTCTAGCTTACTCACAAGACCAACCACCGAGTTAACCACCGAAGCAATAGTAGATTCATCGCCTTGATAATTATGAAGTTCAGCTATAGTGGCTTCTACACTTCGTACTGCTTCATTAACTGTGGCTACGTCTGCTAGCGTGGCTTCAACCAAGCGACTGTTGTACAACCAATTAACTTGAGACACTGCGTGTTCATGTTGCTGATGACATAACGCCAACAAAGCAGCTAAGCGCTCTTTTGCGCGATGCGCTTCCCATTCAGGAGTAATTCTGGCCAAGTGCCGTTCAATTTGCCCGTCAATACGTTCAAACTTGTTGATTAAAGTATCGCGCTCTGATGCCTCTAAACAATCAAACTTTTCAGCAATAGATTGATATTCACTGACTAACTCAGCCCGTGATGAATTGATATGGTCGACATCGCTTTTGTCTAATAGTGCCTGATATTTTGACAAACAAAGCGTGACATCTTTTCGCACTAAAATTGGCTGTTGAGCCAGAGCTTTACACGTGTTAATTCGCTCTACAATGCGGCTGTGTACAGGAAGTTTACGCGCCTTTTTTTCTAACTTCTGCAACAAAGACTCATCACATGTATTTTCAAGCATATATTCTTGCAACGACTCACTGCCGTTAAGAAACACATATTGATTAAAGCTAGGCTTATCCCATTTTATCATGAGAGCGCGCATTAACTCGTCGTTTTGCCGAAGAGCCGCGTCGTGCTCAATAACCTGTTGCACCAAATCACTGTTTGCTGATTCAGTAACGAAAGCTTCTTTTTCTTTCGATGTAATAGTGATACCAGAAACACCGAACAGGGTATCTTTCACCTGTTTCTCGGCGGTTTTTTTAATCACTGGACACTTTGCAATTTGCGCCATTTTCTGCCAAAGCGCGAAAGAGTTGAGTTTTTTTAGTGCCGCAATAGATACCTTGCTATCGTCGTCATTAAACGCTAGCTCGTGAAGAAAAGTTTTCTCATTCGCCTTTTCGGGATTGAGTTCATCAATGGCACGTAGTCGCTGTTGAGGGTTTTTACTCGTGTGCGAAGGGCCAAAAAAACGCCTAAATATCATCCTGTTTAAACCGTGCTATTGTATTCTTGTCTGATGGTGCGTTGATATCACGCTTAAAATCTTGCTTGCTTTTGTGAACAATTTCACCGGCTTCATTAACGGTCATATGTTCTGTTGAACGGGCTATCTTAGCCTGATACAACATGACAGCTTGCATACTACTTTCTTTTTGCTCCTCGGAAAGAGGAGTTCCATCTGGCCATTTTCCCGTTTCAACCGCCTGGCGTAAGCGGTCGTAAACCTCTGGGGTCATGGCGTTAACCATTACATCTATATTCATGACTTAAATCGTTTAATCATTACAACCCGAACACGGTTCACAAGATACCATACAAAGCCACAAATACTGGCAAGTATTGCAAGGTTGTGTTGTAAATCACCGGGTTGTGCCCCACCCCAATACATGAAACCAAAACCGGCGACAAAAATCAGCATCGCAATCAATGACTGATTCTGAATACCTTGTAGTTTGGTGAATTTCTGCAACTTTTGTTTTCTTTCTATATCTTCGGCAGTGGCGTCACCAAGTTTAAAACCGCAATGCGGGCATTCGGTGGCTTTGTCTGACGTTTTTTTGTTACATGCTGGGCAGTCGATAAGCGCCATCATATGCTCCTGAATAAGTCTTGCGTCACAACCAGGCAGCTATGGTTTTAGACAGTCAAAGCCCACGTAAAACGTGGGCCATATATTTTCATCGATGTTGGGGCTTTTCAAATTGCTACCACAAAAAGCCCACAGCATCCGAACCGCGGTATTTTTGAAATATCGGCTTACTTGCCTACTCTATTCCAATATTCATTGACGGTTTCCTTCATTTCCTTTGCTAGTAACATAATACCGAACAAGTTAGGCAAGGTCATAACGACAATAGCCACGGCAGACAACGCCCATACTAGGGTAGTATCAGAGAAAGATGCCCACACAAAACCAGCAACATAAATAACGCGATATGGCATTACTGAACGGGGGCCCATCAAATAGGTCATGGCGCGATCTCCGTAATACGACCACGCTATTGCTGTTGAGAATGCGAACAACAGAAGCCCGATAGATACAATGTACTGACCAAAATCACCGAAGAAACCGCGGGTAAATGCAATCGTGGTTAAGGTTGCCGAGTGAACAAGGGACTTACCGCTAACAATAAGATTTTGTTTAATCGGCTTACCGTCTTCAATAGTCAAGGTGCCAGTAAAAGGATCTTCACTACCTACTGAGTAAGTAACGTCTTCAGCAACAGAGCGAGAATTTAGCAGTGTAAAGCCGTCGCTAACTGCCGTTCCATTAACCACTGAAATTGTGCCATTAAATGCTGATACGTCATTACCTTCAATTTCGTTTAGGTATCCGTACAGTTTATCGACATCGGCTTGGTCACTGTCGTCGTAGTGTCCTTCAACAAACAGCATGTCTGAACGATCGAATACGTTTTCGTGCTTTTCTTTCCAAACACCAGAGGAAAGAATAACTAAACCTGTGATGGTACAAATAATAATGGTATCGATGAAAGGCTCAAGTAGCGACACCATGCCCTCTGATGCAGGCTCTTTAGTTTTTGCCGCTGCGTGAGCGATAGGCGCAGAACCTTGACCAGCTTCGTTCGAAAACAAACCGCGGTTTACGCCACGATTAAATGCGTATGCTAATGATGCACCTAGGAAACCACCCGCAGCAGCGGAACCAGTAAAGGCATCGCTTATAACCGCTGCAAACGAAGGTCCTACGTTTTCGATATTGGCGAAAATAACGGCAAGGGCACCAATCAAATAAACCACCGCCATCACTGGTACCACTCGAGCAGTAAATGCAGCGATGCGTTGAATACCACCCAAAATAACCAAGGCAAGGAAAATACCAAGCACACTACCTACAATCCAAGGTTCGAAGCCGAAGGTCGCTTCTATACTTTGTGCAATACCATTACTCTGCGGTAAGTTCCCCGTACCAAAAGAACTGATAACTGTTGCGATTGCGAAAGCTACTGCTAACCATTTCATGTTAAGGCGGCGATCCATATAGTACATTGGTCCGCCTGCCATGGTGCCATCTTCAGTTTTAACGCGATATTTGTGCGAAAGGGTAACTTCTACAAACTTGGTTGTCATACCAAGAAACGCGGTAGCCCACATCCAGAATAGTGCTGCTGGCCCGCCCAGAAATATAGCGAATGCCACACCACTGATGTTACCTGTACCCACAGTACCTGATAGTGCGGTGGTGAGTGCTCTAAAATGAGTAGTATCGCCCGGATCACTCTCTTTGTCGTACTTACCTGTCACCACCTGCCATGCGTGTTTAAAAAAGCGGATCTGGGGAAACTTAAGATAGATGGTAAAGAAAAAACCAACACCCAGCAGAACAAATGGGAACCAACCTGCCCCCCCTAACAAGCCATCGAGCGTGACTAAAAAACTATATAACCCTTCCAAGGTATCTACCCCTATGTAATTGTTGTTATGTTGTCGTTATGGTTCACAATCGTTGTGAATTTATTATCCTAATTGGTTTATCACTGCGTTTACAGCAATAAGTATATCTTCGCCCAATTGGCGGCTGCGCTGTACCGACCAACCAAACTGCAAATCGGGCAAATCAGCATTGTCTTTAAACGGCATTTCGACGGTATATGACAAACAATTGAAGCGCTCTCCCACCGCATTTGCCGCAACGGTTAAATTGCCTTGGCCTGGTGCGTCTTTGTCGTAGCCGTATACATCTTGAAACTCTGGCGTCGCAGCCATTAGTGAAGATTTGAAAGTATCTTCTAAGCGCTTAATCTCTTCGGAGTAACTTGGGTTCCCCTCACATCCAGCAACAAAGTTATAAGGTAATGCTTCGTCACCGTGCAAGTCTAGG
>JALUXV010000465.1 GCA_027013165.1 Alteromonadaceae bacterium | reverse complement strand
AGCGCTGGACGCACCCAGTGCAAAATTGGAATCTGACACTGTCTCAGTTATCGATTCACTTCGAGGGGCGGCTAGACGCTCATATTGACTTGTGACTGGCTGACACAGAATTTTGAACGCCCTCCGCTGTGATATTCATTATGGCACTTTGCCACTGCTCGGTGACAAGATGCATAACTAAATCTTCTTTCGTAGAAAAGTGATTATACACAGTACGCTTAGACACATTAGCCAACTCAGCAAGCTTATCCATGCTAGCACCTTTCACGCCAAATTCTTGAAACGCTTGCGTCGCTGCTTGAATAATCGCTTCGCGTTTTAAGTCGCTAAGGGTTCGTGTATTGCCAGCCATTGGTCTACTCTCTTAATCATATAAAACTTCTTTTTACACCGACCAGTTTACTTTTCAATGCAGATGAACCATTATTCACTCGCCAGTTTACTTTTGTATTAGCATACTATAAGGCGCACAATGTTTGCAACGTAGGTTGTTTTTAAATGCAACGATACTGGTTATCTATGTTCAACATATTACTAATGGATGGCATACGACTATGTCCTTGAAACACTACTCACATACTCTAGCGCTAAGTCTCTTTTCTATTTCTATTTTTATTTTCACCGCTTGCTCACCTGAAAAAGCTCAGCAGCAACAATCGGAGGTAGTGCGGCATGTGAAGTTTGCTGAAGTCTCACCTATTCCCAATTTTGACGAATTTACGTTTCCTGCCGTCGTATCTGCTGTGAAAACTGTTGATTTGAGTTTTGAAGTCTCTGGCCGATTAATACAAACCGATTTAGTTACCGGCAGTGATATCACTAAAAGCAAGCTGCTTGCCACAATAGACAGAAAGCCCTTTGAGCGCAGAGTTGAAGAGTCTAAAACCAGATTAGAACAAGCAAAACGAGAACTCGATAGAATTGAAAAAATGTTCGCACAAAATTTGGTATCTCAAAGCGCACTGGATTCGGCAAAAACATCCTATGAATTATCTGTTATTGACCTTAAAAACGCAGAACAAGACTTAAGTTATACTCGGCTTTACGCGCCATTTGATGCGAAAGTATCCCAACGTCTTGTAGAAAATAACAGTTTTGTAAAATCAGGGACTGCTATCGCCCGTTTGCAAGATGTGTCGAAAATCTACTTTAATATCAATGTGCCAGAGCGCTTACTTACCGCCAACATAGGGCGTGGCATTAAGCAAGCGAGTGCCACATTGGCGACAAACCGCAGTCAGTGGTACCCAGTAACTTATGTTGAGCATTCCACACAACCGGACCCCGTATCTCAAACCTACGAAGTAGTATTCGCCATGGAGCCTCGAAAAGAATTACCACTCACTCCTGGTGCTCGAGCAGTGGTTAAAGTAAGCCTTCAAGGTAGTTTATATTCCGACGGCTTAGTCGTGCCAGTGAAAGCACTAGTCGGTGATGAGAACGATGGCTTTGCCGTTTGGGTACTTGATGACAGTCTACAAACAGTGAAACAACACAGCGTTGATGTCAAACATATCGAGGGGGATATTGCTGTAGTAGAAGGGCCAATTTCACTTGGTCAAAAGGTGGTTGCCGCTGGAGCAGCACAAATGCGAGAAAACATGAAAGTGCTTCCGTATAAGGGAGAAAAATAAACCATGGATATCGCCCGCTTTTCAATCGACAAACCCGTAAATGTTTGGCTGATGGTCATCATACTGCTACTAGGTGGTGTGCTGGCTATGACCAAAATTGGTCGACTTGAAGACCCTGCTTTTACCATCAAACAAGTTAAGATATACACTGCTTATCCTGGCGCTAGCGCGGAAAAAGTTGAACGTGAAATCACAGAACGTTTAGAAATCGCTATTCAACAAATGCCCCAATTAAAAGAAGTGACTTCAATATCTTCTCCAGGGCGTTCTGAAATTACCGTAGAGGTAAAGAGTACTTACGATAGTGATGTGTTACCTCAAATTTGGGACGAATTGAGGAAGCGCCTTCACGACACCGCCAGTTCGCTGCCCACGGGCGCTCAAGACCCCGTAGTATTTGATGACTTCGGTGATGTTTATGGGCTTTATTACGCTCTCAGCGCTCCAGATTTCGACACCCATGAGTTACGTGAGTTTGCCCGAATTATTCGTCGAGATTTACTTACCACTGAAGGTGTGGCAAAGGTCAACGTAACCGGTATTCAAAAAGAGCAAATTGTTGCTTACATCAACCCATATCAACTCGCTGGGTTGGGTATTTCTTTCCCAGATTTGACCTCATTGTTCCAAGACAATCTTCGACCATTCAATGGTGGGCGCGTAAAGGTGGATGAAAAAAACGTGCGCTTGATTGTCAAGCGTGCACCAGACAGATTAGATGAAATTTCAAATCTATCACTGGTGATCCCTGGTACAAACCGTTCTTTGCGTGTTGCTGATGTTGCGACCTTAAAACTCGAACCTGCTGATATTCAGCCTGTATTAGTGCGATATAACGGTGCAGAAGCCCTTACGCTAAGTGTGTCAGCATTAACGGATGTGAACATCGTAGATGTCGGCGAGCGAGTAAATGCAAAAGTGGAGGCCCTGCTCAAACAACTTCCAGTTGGTATTACCCTGGCTCCCATTTACGATCAAGCCTCAGTAGTTGATGATTCGGTGGACGGCTTTATCAATAACCTTGTGATGTCTGTGGCCGTGGTAACATTAACCTTGTGTTTATTCATGGGATGGCGCTCTGGGGTTGTGGTAGGCACTGTATTACTTGTTACCGTACTCGGTACCATCCTCATCATGTGGTTGATGGATATTCAGCTTCAGCGTATTTCATTAGGGGCAATGGTCATCGCCATGGGTATGCTGGTCGATAATGCAATAGTGGTAGCAGAAGGCATGATGCTGCGAATGGCAACAGGTGCCTCAGCAAAAGATGCAGCCAGCTTCATTGTTAAGCGCACACAATGGCCGTTATTAGGCGCAACCATAATAGGTATTGCCGCCTTCTCTGGCATTGGTTTATCTAACGATGCAACCGGCGAGTTCCTTTATTCATTGTTTGCCGTAGTGTTGGTTTCATTGATGATCAGCTGGATACTTGCCGTAACGTTGGTCCCCGTATTAGGCGCACATTTTTATCGCAAGGGCATGTCGCAATCACAAAGTGATGCGCCCTCCGCTGCACAACAGTGGTTTAAACACACACTTATCGGCGCACTGAAACTGCGTTGGGTAACCATTGCAGCACTCCTCGTTATTACCATTGTTGCCTATGGCAGTTTTGGTATGGTCAAACAAGGGTTCTTTCCACCATCAAATGCACCGGTATTTTTTGTGCACTATTGGGGGCCCCAAGACCGCGACATTCGCGCGACAGAGCAAATTGCCAAAGAAGCAGAGAAACGTATTTTAGCGCTGGATAATGTCAGTGCCGTAACCACATTTATTGGGCAAGGTGCTGATAGATTTACGCTGACATACGCGCCAAAAAGCGCTAATGAAAACTATGCATTCTTTATGGTCCGTGCCAGCGAATTAGAGCACATTCCTGCCATTCAACGTGCATTAACCAGCAAGCTAAGTGATTTGGATTTAGATGCCAATTTCTATATGGAGCGCATGCAATTTGGTCCAGGCTCAGGCGCTAAACTCGAAGCGCGTTTCTCAGGTCCAGATACTGAAGTGTTACGCCAACTAGCAGAAGAAGCCAAAGCCCGTTTATTTGAAGATGGTCAGGTGATTGATGTTCGTCATAACTGGCGAGAGAAAGGGTTTGCAATAAACACACAGTTCGACAACTACAATGCGGGAATTGCTGGGGTTTCGCATTCAGATTTTAGTCAAACCGTACAGTACGCAAGCAGTGGTGTGAAACTGGGCACCGTGCAAGATGGTGATTATGCCTATAATATCATGGCAAAAATGGGGAACGCCGATGACACGGCTCTTCAGTCTATTCGCGAGTCTCAAGTATGGTCTTCTCAGCAACGTCAGTATATTCCTTTTACCCAGGTATCACATGGCTTAGACCTTATGACTGAAGAGCTGCGCATTCATCGCAAAGATCGCCTGCGCACCATAACCGTTGAAGCAGAGCCTGGCGAACATGAAACCGCAGGCAAAGCGCTGGCGCGTATTCGCCCGTTAATTGAAGATATTGATTTGCCTGCGGGCTACAACCTTGAATGGGGTGGTGAGTTTGAAAGCGCTAGCGAAGCTCAACAGGCCTTAGGTGCAGGTTTACCCGCTGGTTTCTTAGTGATGTTCATTATCTCGGTGTTATTGTTTGGCCACGTACGCCAACCGCTTATTATATGGCTGGTTGTCCCCATGGCGGTAGTAGGTGTAGTCACGGGCTTGTTGTCTACTGATATGCCATTCGGCTTTATGTCGCTACTGGGCTTTTTGAGTTTATTCGGGATGCTGATTAAAAATGCCATAGTACTTATTGAAGAAATTGATCTTCAAATTGAAGAAGGATTGGCAATAAAAAGCGCCATCGTTGAAGCCACACTAAGCCGCGTCAGACCCGTAGCACTTGCGGCCGTGACAACTATATTGGGGATGGCTCCATTGTTGTTTGATGCTTTTTTTGCCGATATGGCTGTGACCATAATGGGCGGACTCACATTCGCGACAATTCTAACGCTTATTGCCGTTCCCGTTTTATATAGCCTGCTATTTAAAGTAAGTTATAGAAAAGCCTAGCAGCTTCTGAATAAATGTAACGTTAATTTGGCGCTTGCTCGATACGCTCTATCACCTTTGATAAAACGCTCGTCAAAGGTGCTAGCGCCATTTTAGCGTTTTGCTTCTACCCTTTTCTGCATAAACTTCATCACATTTCGCCGCTTTCTCTCTTACGATGACCGTCCACGTAGTCTACGTTTCTTGACTGAGTATATTTTTGGCATTGGACACCTCATCAGTTTGACTTTGGTGTCCGTTATATCGGAAGAAGATCACTGGCTTGTTTAATTGAAATTTTAGGGCTATTCTTTGCAAAGTATATGAGCTTGAACTCCAAAATCCTTACATGAACTTATAAACGTATTTATAAGCCAAATTAACTGCACATAGTGAGGTTTACATTTTTCCCCCAAAGCCAATTTTTTTAATTCATCAGCCAGTTTAGCCTTACTCAAAAATGGTGTTGCAAGTACAATTTTCTTTATAGAGTTTGGGTTTTGATTCACAGCGTCTAGAGCCACTTCTAAATCCTGCCAGTCATTGGCACCAGTGAGCCTATTAATATTGGTGCTCTCATAGTTCTTGTGCCACTCACTATCATATTTATTCTTAAAAAGTTGCTTTTCTGCTTGTGTTCGGCCAATGTTTTTTAATGCTTGAGCAACAACGTCATGAAAAGCACTAGCACCATATGTATCTTTCTTAGTAAATTTAGAATGAATAAAAGAGATAGACGGAATAGCGCCATTGCTATCTATAGCAATATGATCAGCCCACTCGTCATTCATGTCATCGCAGATAACAATATTGTGAGAAACACAATACTGATCTTCCACCTTCCTAAATAGTGAATTTATAGGAAACCTAGTTAAACTGGCTGCATGCGGTTTCTCTTTTTCGCTAGCTACACCAGCAAAGTCATAACTATCATCAAAGATATTAAGTATCGACTTAATGTTATTAAATAACTTTTTATCTTCAAAACATGACTTTGAGTAATATGAATAATTTGGTGAATCAAAAACAGCAGAAAAAGGCTTTTCTTTATTTATATAACCACCTATCGTATAAGTATCGAAACCGTTTTCATTCACAGAAATACTATCAAGGATTTTACTTCTGATTGTAATTAAATTTTTTGAGCACGATACCTTTCCCGACAAAGTCACTCCCTTAACTTTAATTAAACCACCATCGACTAAAATTGGAGATTTTAATTGATTAAAAAACCTATTAACTTCCTTCCCATTCAACTGATTACCATTAGCCTTAGTTAAAACAGCGACACCATTCATAACCTTATTTTCTATTTCACTCAAATCTATCAGGATAGCCACGACCTTATGGCCTAAATCTATAATATCCTTTAAACAAATCGGAGAAGCAAAGTTACGAAGAAACTCACTTTGATTGGTGGTTGCTTTGATTTCCTCTTTAATCTCAACAACCCAGTCTATTAGACCATCAAATGTAGATTTCTTATCTCTATGACTAATTCTAGAAGTACTTGGTGTTAGCGTATATGAGTCTGCTCCAACTTTCATTCTGAAGTTGCTTGGGATTGATCGGCTAGATGAATTAGATGAGACAATACCATTCAAACTTTTAGCTTCTAACGAACGGGATCTAATTACCGCATTTGATATGCTCATATTCTTCATGGTAACTCTTTCATACTCAGGTTTTTTATCACCATGAAAATGACAGAATTTTTTATAATCAAATTCATCTATAAAAAAAGAAAAATTTTTCTCAGGCGAATCTACATATTTCTTCAAAATAGCCAAGGCGTCATCACACTCTATCAATAACAAATAAGCATATTTTTGCTCTCTAATCGAAGTGCCTTCTAAAAACGATGGCTCCGCTTCTATCTTATATGAAACAATAGAGTATACAACTTGATTACCTAATGCCGTTGTATGGTTTTTCTTATGCTCTTTTAAAAGGTAATTTCCAACACGATCTTGAGATATATCTTTGAATGTATCTTCGATAGATTTTTTGGTAAGTGCTTTATTCAGCTTATAAAACTGAACATTCTTACTTAGACTTAAGTCGTTAATCATTTTACTAAAATCCCTCTATGTACGACTAAACTAGCAAAATAGCGCTAACGCCTCAATAACCGGCGCAGCTATGCTGCGTCCGGCGCCGCAGGCGCGTAGGCGATTGACTTGTATGGTTCAACCTCCACTGTTTATCCACATATAAAATTGTGACAATATTCCTAAAGAGCCCACCAAAATCAATGCCCTAGTTAGTGCATGTGCGGTTTTAGCGTTATTAACATTATCTTGATGCTTTTGTTGGTCACGCTCGTATTCTGATAATGTAGCCAGAGCCTGACCTGTTACCGAATAACAATAATCACTCTTTACTAAATCACCTGACGATACCAGCGAGTCCAACAATAGTCTAAAATGGGACTGGTGCTCTTTTCTTTTCGGGTGGTGAAACCACCTGTTTGAGTGTAGATACATACCAACAGACATACTATCAGTCGTAAAACTTGAATTCTCAACCGTTCTTTCAACAAGGTAACGCAGAAGCTCCATTCTCTCGGATCTTACCAAAGTCTTTCGATTGAATACCGATTGTGAAACTCGATCTTTAACCTGAACCAGTTTATGTTTGAAAAATAGCCGACTTAGAATATATTTTACTTGGGAAGTATATATAAATTCATACCCTTGATAGAAATGGGTAATCTCAAACGAAGTCGATTCCTTCTCCAAAAATGGTAGGAGCACAGTAGCATCTCTCCCCCTTCCTCCATCCACCCATAGAAATACCCCGTAGCCCTTATCCACCTTTGATTGCAAAAGCATTTTCCAATTAAGTGAAGGTACAAATAGATATATTTGAAAACAATCATTTTCAAGGCAGCCAGGAGTGCTCAGAATAATTCTATCTGGGGCTGGTTTCTTTAATGCAAGATCAATAGCTAAAAATTTGAACAATCTTGGTCTCCTCCTAAGGCCACGCTTTTGTGGTTGCAACGAATCTCAGCGACTTATTAATGAGTTCCAAGCTCAAGCTCACATGGTTGCTCAGGAAACGCCATTGCGAAATCAGGTGAATACCCGACAAACCGTTCATCAATCTCTATCTCAGGGTATTTTTTTTTAAAAGCTCATAGGTCATACGAACCGCCTCATACACTGAATCAGCACCAGCAATAGCTCTCGCGATAAGAATAATTTCGTTATCAGTGCCTGCTTTACAGAAAGTGACTTCGTATCGTTTCATGATTATCCTTATCAATTGCTCATTTACGCCGAAAACAGGCGCGAAGCGTCGGAGTGGAGGCCCGGCCGGGCAGCGGCGCTTTCTGGTTTGCTTTGTTATACATTTTAGTTCGCAAGCCCCTTGAGAAAACCCTCTATGGCATCAAACAGCCAATTGAGAACTAAAAGACCCAAAGCAGCGATTAAGCTAACCACCAACCCCTGAAAAAACCACTGATACTTTTCTTTTCCCGGGCGATAGAAATATATATTTGGAAAAGCGCCATCTAATTTCGAGTTTATGAACTGTGATAAATGCGTCCAGATATTAGAGAACACGATGAGGGCAAAGAGAAATACTAATATAAAGGAATTTTCAATGTTTATGCTCGGTGAGATTTCGACAGATGCCCATAGACATATTAAAAATGCCCCAACTACACCAGCCAATTGCACCAACAACCTACTAGCAGTTGACCTAGCCCACCCGTGTTTAGTTTTATTTTTACTTACGATGTCCAGTACGGACGCAAAGGAGGAATCAACCCAGTCAGAGTTATCCGAAGTTACCTGAACATAACAGTTACTTTCGATACTCTGATCGAGCTTTAGTTCCAAAACTTCACCAATATTTCTGTTTGACGAAAGAGCCGATGGGCTCTCAATACTAACAACAAATCGCTCTATATCATTTGCCACTCGGAAGCTAGAAAGTAACTCTTCTACATCGAAAAACCTGATGCCTTTGCCGTCAAATCGCAGGACATACGTAAGGAACGGTATCTTTTCTTCTTCGTTATCTGGGTTTATCTCATAATTTAGAAGAGCGGCTCTGGATTTCATAACGTGATCTAACTGAAGGATAAGAGCCTCATCAACCTTAACATTTCGAATAGCCTGATCTCTAAGGTACTTTGGCATGTTCTTCGATCCATTTTGATGTATAGCAGCTTGTATGGTTCAATTTCATTGTTAACCGCTATTCCCTCGACAGTTTTATATATAAGGTGAAGCCCGTAGCTAGCGGCAACTAGTTACCGGAGAAGTAATCCGATCTGCGACAGGTACTCGATACC
>JALUXV010000464.1 GCA_027013165.1 Alteromonadaceae bacterium | reverse complement strand
AGTTCTTAATAGTGAGGATTCATGGTATATACAATGGCACTGCAGTGTGTGTACATGGTTCCACAGTATTGCAGAAACAGAAGACCATATTTAAAATAGCTACTGCAGAAGAATCATGTTTGACTAAACTAATACATATGTCTTGTAGCCAGTTAATATTATACTTCATATATACGTGTATTTACTAATCATAAGGAGCACCTGCTTTTTAGGAATTTGCCATTCTTTATGTTCCACTTATATGTACACCCAGGTTCTAACACGTGTGTGACGTTTACTTTGCAGGTGAAAACTATCAAGATCGAACAGCTGAAAAGGCACCATGACATCTACTGCTTGCATTGCTATAACTGTACTAGAGCAGCTGTATTCTGATTCTGCATTATTCGGGTTAGTGACATAATTCTGCTGTTACGATACTGCTTGTTTGTATTATTAAAGTGTATTCATAGTTTAATATATGCTGTATGTATATATGGGCAGTGCAGACTGACCTTAGCAACACAAAGTTACATCATTATTGAGTGATTCCCAAATGTATTATTATGTTTTGGTGCTTACATGTGACCCACAAAAACTATATGAGCATATATGTTCTAATACCTATAACTTATATGTATGATGTTATTGTATGCATTTCAGTTGCTCGATGAGCGAATTTTCCATCTAATTGGCAGAGAACAGGCAGCAGCAAGCATTCGTGACAGGACCTGGAAGCCTTTGGTTTTGCTGATTGAAAAAGAAAACAACACAACAGTGATTTTTCTGATTACTAAACCACTGAAAATCTATTTGTTTTGTTCATATACTGAGCAAGTTTTATATAAATGAAATAAATACAATTTGTAACAAGAAGTTATATTGTATAACAACAATGTATACATGGATACAGTGGCTGCAGTGTCATTCACAGCTAAGACTGCAGATTTTATGCACCACATGCAAAAATGATTACATACATTTCATGCTGAAACAAAACATGTATACAGTGACTGCAGTGTCACTTACAGCAAAGTCTGCAGATTCTAGATCAATGCAGTGCACTGGGATAATGATCATATTTTATTTAAAATGTCCTCCCAAATACATGGAAAAACCTGCTTCCTGATCAAAGCAAAGAGTTAGTTACTATATTTGTTCTAAAATTAAAACCCAATATACATGGGAAAAACCTTTATTACCATTTCTTTTATTTTTTAGTAACCGATATACGTGTAAGCTGAAAACATGGTTTCGTCTGAAAAGCAACCATTAGTTGTCACATGCAGAAAGTTCCACTTGAATTTGCTATTTTGACTAGCCTATTCCAAGCAGAGATTCCTCTGGGAAAGAAGCTTCTGGCACATTCAACTGCCTCTCTTTTGTAACTAACTAGATGGTGATTTCTGGATTGTACGCTGGTCAGATGATAAAACTTCCTCAAGTCAGGATTTTCGGTTATCTTGTAGAACATATATAAAGTATCTGTTTCTATTCTGCTTTGGAATTACATCCAAGGTTGTTGGTACC
>JALUXV010000463.1 GCA_027013165.1 Alteromonadaceae bacterium | reverse complement strand
GTCCAAACAAACAGCGTTGAGGGCCCTGGTCTTCCGCCATAAACGCGACTGTTCCCGAAAGCAGCCCTGCCGCATCGCGCGCCCCTATCGGTTAGGTCGCAACCCCATCTCCTCACGGTACTAGAAGCGCGTTCTCATAGGACCGTCAGAACCTTGTTGCGTGCTCAGATCGCGGATCTCACAAGCAAATAATTGTCTAAGATGGCAGTGAGGAGAAAGGCCTCCTGGACCTGCAGTTTTACATAAATGTCACGATCGTTTTGATTTGTCCTTTGACAAACAAAGCTCGATCTTCATTCTGAACTTTCAATGGAATCAATAATTTCCAGATGCTCGTAAAAGGAAAACTAAATGCGCCGGGGGTTTTTACTTTTTACACTATTCGCTTCGCTCGCGTGCGGAGCGGTGTCGCAGGAAATCAATGCGCCGTTTGAGAGTGGCATAGACGACTACGAGTACAGCTATGTAAAACCGGAACCTGATTGGGTCGTTCCTGTTGACCCTGTCAATGCGAGCGACGCGCAATATCCTGCAAACCAAGGAAAGCGGCGACTTCTGATTGCGAAGCAAAAACATGTCGATGGACCTGAATCGGGGCTCTACAATAGAAACGTGTTGCAGCTTCTCTCGCCCAAGGCGGTCAATGCAGCGGGATCACTAAAGGTGAGCTTTGACCCGACCTACCAACACGTTCGTGTCCACCGCTTTAATATTATCCGAGGCGACGAAGTCATAGACGCTCTGGAAACAGCCTATTTTGAGAAACTACGGGACGAAAAACGACTCTCAAGCAATATTTTTCAAGGCCGAATGAGCCTGTATGTACGCGTCAATGATTTGAGACCAAACGATGTCGTCGACTATTCCTACACCATATTTGGGGACAATCCTGCTTCTCGCGGCGAGTTTTCAGCTTGGTTTTGGAAAAGCTACTTTCATCCTGTTGAACGACTATTTATTCACGCCAGCTGGCCAGCCGAATTGGATGTCCTGACCTATGATGGCGATCTGCCCGATGCGGCGATAACCGAGGGCGCGCGCGAGTCCTATAGTTATGGACCAATAGCGGTTCCCAGACAGCGCAACGAACGCGGTGCGCCCCGCGGCTTTTCCGCGAACCGCCAAATTCAAATTAGTAGTTTCAAAGATTGGAGTGAGGTCAATGACACCGTTCGCCCTTACTTCGAAGAACCGAGCAACAATCATAAGTTCGAGCAAAAGATAGAGCAGATAAAATCTGACTACACATCTTTTGAAGACCGAATGACGGCCGCGATCCGGTTTGTTCAAGACGATATTCGGTATCAGGCCATTACGCTCGGTCTGGGCGGATGGCGGCCCTATAATCCAAGCTTGATCATGGATCGCAGGTTTGGGGACTGCAAAGACAAATCACTCCTACTGGTTCGCTTCGCGCGGGCGTTTGGAGCGGAGCACGCCCATGTCGCATTGGTTCATACCCGCCGCGGAGCCAAGCTCCCTGATGAGCTGCCAAGCATGTATCAGTTCAACC
>JALUXV010000462.1 GCA_027013165.1 Alteromonadaceae bacterium | reverse complement strand
TAGCGCCAGTCACTCGGTGACCGGTTTGCCCCCATCCGAAAGCGGGTGATGAAATACACAATGTAAATAGCGTGCTCAGCGCAACTGCGCAAATCCTGTTTGCAAACGCGAACATGGTTAATCCTCAGAATGTTTGGAAGACTGGTAGCCCCATCTTGCGACAAGAGACTGCTCAATACCTAGGTGGTCTAGTATGCGCGCCACCACAAAATCTACCAAGTCATCGATAGTTTTAGGATTGTGATAAAAGCCAGGCGCTGCAGGCATAATAGTAGCACCCATTTGCGAAAGCTTGAGCATATTTTCTAGATGAATAGAAGAAAGTGGCATTTCACGAGGCACCAAAATAAGTTGTCCACGCTCTTTTAGAACGACATCAGCTGCACGCTCAATAAGGTTGTCGCTAGCGCCAATACTAATAGCCGATAGGGTGCCTGTTGAACACGGGCAAACCACCATTTTCGCAGGGGCTGCTGAGCCAGATGCTACCGGTGAAAACCACTCTTCTTTGCCAAAAACCTTGATTTGGTCTGGCTTTGCATTGCAATGCTCGGTAAAAAACGCGGCAGCGTCTTCGGGTCGCCCGGGTATCTTGACGTTCTCTTCGGTGGCAAACACCACTTTGGCTGCTGAAGAGATAAGTACGTACACTTGGTAATCTGCATTAACCAGCGATTTCAAAAGTGTTAGCGCGTAAGGTGCACCTGATGCACCTGTGATAGCAAGCGTGACTTGCTTGTCGTGTTTCATGGTTTAGCCTCTGTAGATAACAAGCATAGCAAAGCTTGTTTATCGGGTATTACTTCGTTTTAAGCTGTCTTTCTTATAGTTTGGACTTCATTTTCAGTGCATCGAGTATACGGCCATGAATACCTTCAAAGCCGCCGTTACTCATTACAAGAATATGATCGCCTGGTTGTGCTACGTTGCAAACGCCTTGAACGATCTTCTCTACATCTTTGAAGCAGTGGGCAGGTGCGTTACTGTGCGCTACCGATTCAACTAACGACCAGTCCATGCCTTCAGGTTCGTAAAGGTATACTTCATCGGCTTTTTGCCAAGAGTTTGCCAGCGTGTCTTTGTGCACGCCCATTTTCATCGTGTTTGACCGCGGCTCTAGCACAGCCAGAATACGGGCATTACCCACTTTCTTGCGCAGTCCATCAAGTGTAGTCGCAATTGCAGTAGGGTGGTGTGCAAAGTCGTCATAAAGGGTGATGTTGTTTACTTCACCTTTCACTTCCATACGCCGCTTAACATTCTTAAAAAATGATAACGCTTCTATGGCATCAGGTAAGGTAACACCTGCATGGTGGGCGGCAGCTATGGCCATTAATGCATTGTCTACATTGTGCTGGCCTAAGAGCGACCATGCTACGGTTCCGACGATAACGCCGTTATGTAATACATTGAATTCACTGCCGTCTTTCTTTAACAGTTCTGCATGCCACTCTTTGCCCAACGATTGGCGAGAAGACCAGCAACCTTTCTTGAGCATATCCTCAATTGCGGGC
>JALUXV010000461.1 GCA_027013165.1 Alteromonadaceae bacterium | reverse complement strand
GTACGGATGGCCTTCTGGATACAAGGCCTCACCTATAACTTCGTGGCGCAATCCATAGGGCTGGTTATCTACTCGCTGGGCGCGCTCGTTTTTTACGGTTTCTCTTTGGTTCTCGAATTTTTCTTGATCAACGGCGTCGAGTAAGAACCCCATGCGGTCAGATTCTAACCAGAGCACCTTTTCTAGCTGGTTTTCTGGAACTGTCTGATAGTAGTTGGTTCTGTCTGTGTTAGTGGTGCCATTTAAACTCCCACCTGACTCGGTAATAATTTGGAAGTGAGCTTCATCTGCAACGTGTTTTGAGCCTTGAAACATCATGTGTTCGAAAAAGTGAGCAAAACCTGATTTGCCGATTTCTTCTCGGGCAGAACCTACGTGATAAGTGACATCTACATGTACCAGTGGATCTGAGTTGTCTTCGTGCAAGATAACGGTAAGGCCGTTGGGAAGGGTATACTTTTCGTAGGCAATGGAAACGAGATTAGCATCAGTATCAACAGCATCTTGGTTAAGGTTGTGACAGGCATTCAAGCTAAAAAGCGCAGTAATAGAAACACAAAGGGCGCGGGTCAGGCTCACTGACATTTTTATTCCTTATTTTTTACGGCTAAAACGGTATGTTGGTAGGGAAAACAAGACATACGTTTTTTCGGTGTTAACGAAGACTATCAGACTTTTTCAAGCTTTACTTCCTTTCGCTTGCTATGATTGTGTAAAATTGCGTTTTCATTCTTTCGCTGATTTCACTTTTTAGGCAACAGAACCTACCTATAGTGTTATGCTCAATGTACAAAGCATGTGTGGTTTAAGGGAGATTTCATGGACAAATCAGTAACAGTATTAGACTTCGATTTTGGTATGTCGCAACTTAGCGGTAACAAAACACTGTTATTGACGTTACTCAACAAATTTCTAGAAGAGTACCGTTCTCTCAGTGATGATTTGCAACAGCTTATGAACGACGAAGACTTTGATAAAGCCTATTCGTTAGTTCACACCTTAAAAGGAGTAACAGGTAACTTAGGTTTGTTTGCGTTACATACAAAAAGCAAAGAAGTAGAAACGAGCATTCGCGGTAACAAAACCCTTCCAGATGACTACGCAGCTTTTGAAGCATTGCTAGCAGAGACCAGTGCAGCGATTGAAGCTTTGTCTAGTGAAGTACCAGAGCAAGAAAGTAAAACGTCAAACAATGCGCTCGCTAAACAAGCTAGGGAGCAACTCATGCGTGCGCTCAAAGCCAATGAGTTTATTTCCCAATCTAAACTCGATGAGTGGATGGATACTTTAGGCTACAGCGCTGAAATCCGTCAATCCATAGAAGATGCTGTGGACGAATTAGATTACGATGAAGCCATAGCAACGCTAGAACAATCTTAGTGATTCATGTCCCTGTACTTTTCGACAACAGCCATTTGGTTGTTGTCAACAAACCTGCCGGTGTGCCCATGCACGACAGCGAACGAGGAATAGTTTCGCTGCTAAAATCACAATTGAAGACTTCCGAGCTTTTCTT
>JALUXV010000460.1 GCA_027013165.1 Alteromonadaceae bacterium | reverse complement strand
TTAGCCACAGACTCATCGTCAGAAAGCGCTAGGTCTAGTAACACTTCTACTGACGGGCCGCCTTTCATGTGTGAAAGCAGCTCTAATGCAAACTCAGGGGTGATTTCTTCTACTTTTTCTTCGCCAAGTACAATTTCTTTTAAAAATTGTGCTTTCACACCAGCAGCAGGCGTAGTACCTGGCAGGGTGTTATAGATAAAGAATTTTAGAGAGTCTTCGCGGTGCTCGTTTGTTGTATCTTTAATTTGAGCAATAATTTCAGACAGCAGATCTGCACTGTCGATAGGCTTAGGGTTAAGACCTAGTTCCGTTTTACGGGTCTCGATCTCAGCCAGATATTCTGAATACAAACTCATAGGGTTCTCTCGGTCTTGGTTCTCGTAAAAATGGCTTTTACGTATGGGTTTTAACACGCCTGCTTAAGCGGTACGTATTTAAAAAATCGCACTATCTTAACTGATTTTATCCCTGCTGGTAATAAGGCAATATCAACAGAGCACGATTATTAGCCATTAAAATGCCTGCGTTGTATCTTCAACACTAAGGTGAATGAAGCCAATGATTTAAATCGTTTAAAACAACGCAACATTTATCTTTTTATATCAAAAACTTAAATCAATCACTTAAGAAAACACGTGGAAAGCCAGAATTCTAAATGAGAACTATTTACCCATCAAAGTCACTGAGAGTTATCCTAGCTATTTCTCATATTTATGGGGAAGCCAAGGCTCCCACCTCTTTTTTGTAGTAATTTTACAAGCAATTATTGCAAAACCAGGGGTATTCGCGATGAAAACTCCGCCTTAATTCTCATTGTGACAACAAAAAACTACATGGGAGATGAAAAACGAATGAGAGACGCGTCATTACCGTCTGTTAAGATATAAATACTGCCATTCTGCCCTACAGCTACATCTCGGAGGCGCTCGTTTAAATGGGGAAAAACGCGCCGTTGCACTACCGGGGACGCTGAGAGATCCAAGCTATATAACGCCTTTGCCTTAAGCGCGGTGACCAGTACTTTGCCGGTTAACGCGCCAAAGCTATCACTGTGGTAGTAAGCCATCGAAGAGGGCGCGATTGAAGGCGTCCAGTCGACGATAGGATTCACCATTCCCTTATAATGTTTAAAGGGCGAGATACTTGCCCCAGAATAGTCGGTACCCAAGGTAACGACAGGCCAACCATAGTTTGCGCCTGCCCTAAGCACGTTGACCTCATCACCGCCATCGGGGCCATGCTCATGCAACAATATTTTCCCGCTAGGTAATGAAATAATCCCTTGAGGGTTCCTATGGCCGTAGGAATAAACATAAGGTGCCTGCGGAAACGGGGGCGTTGCTGATGGCTGCCCCGCCTCGTTGAATCTAAGCACTTTTCCTAATTGTGATGTTAAGACCTGGGCTTTTTCGCGATAATCGAAGCCATCGCCAATGGTAACCAACCACTCATTGTCAGCAAGAGGCAGTAATTTCCCCCCGTAATGCACCGGTGTATCCTTATCATCCGACACCGCAAATAC